>SHWZ01000011.1 GCA_009693575.1 Flavobacteriaceae bacterium
CAAGCTCACTTTTGCAGATATGATTGAGCCAAGGTCGGGATTTCCAATTCCACCCAATGAACCTTACCCTGCCCAAAGCATCACTTTCCCCAACTTTTCGGCTGGGGCATTGCTATACAATCATCAATACTATGTGGGGTTTGCTGCACATAATATTCTTGAACCGAATCAGTCCTTTTACAAAAGCACAGCATCCGGTGCAAAGCTGCCCCTCCGCCTCACAATACATGGAGGATATAAAATCCCGTTGGGGAAGGCTGGATATGTGACTCCTACTTTCTTAGTGATGGGGCAGCGGCAATTTGTGCAGATGAACCTTGGCTTTCTGGCAGGCTACAAGAAATTTGAAGCAGGTGTATTTTTTAGGCAAACAAGGCCGAACTCAGATGCGGCAATGTTTATCCTCGGATTTAAAGGTAAAAAGTTTGCAGCCTTTTATAGTTATGATGTTACTGTAAGTGATGCCCGTGTAGCTGCTACTGGCTCTCATGAACTTACCCTTGCCTACCATTTCCACTGCAAAAAAGGCGGCAGTGGAACCAGTTTTAGGTTTCACCAATAGGGTGACTACAAATTGAGTTGCGTAGTAATTCCGCTCTGAATCCTAAATTCCTTTTCGATTGTAAAACTGGCTTTGGTGTTGTGCTTGTAGCGATAAATAATAGTATATGGTTTATCTAAAGATGGCTGCAGACTCAATACTTTTCGTCGAATATTTACATCAATGTCGCATACCCATTCTAGGCGGTTGCGGTTCCATTGATAAATAGCTCCATATAGGTCGTTAGAGCTCAGCATGCTGAGTTTGCCAGGAGTGGGTATCTGTACTTCGGTTGTATTTGATTGTTGGATGCTAAGTTCCTTCATCTGAATCCGTGGCAAGGTCAGTATCTCCAAATCGTAGCGACCAGTAATATATCTTCTAGTAGTGTTGAAGTCTTGCTCTGTCAATGTCCAGCTTTCGTTTGCCTGCCGCACAATGCACTCCACTTTTTCGCCCATGCCAAGGCCGTTCACTACCAATTTTAGGTTTCCTTGCGGCACATCCACAGGTATGATTGTATGTTTTCCAGGAATCAATTCTACATTTTCAAGCTCAACAGGTGGCATGGTATGCACCATCACACGGTATTTGATGGTGGGCTCGAGGGTAAGTGTATCAGGTCGGCCCCTATCGTTCATGGTATGAACAAAATTATACTCCAATGCTCCTGTGGTCATATTGTAAAAACTCATGCCCACATTGCTCTCCACTGCACGTCCGTATGCATCCAGCAAGTTCACCTGAGCAGTGGTGTTATTCATGGCCTGCGAAATAATCACGTTCAGCACATTGCTAAACCCAATCTCGGTATTAGCCTCATAATATTTGCCAACACACCTGAAAGTTTCCATAAACCGCTCGTCGCCACCCATTCCTATCACAAAAGGCTTCAATACAACACCACTTTTCTGCAAGGCTTCGCTCACAGCACAGGGGTCGCCTTTGCATTCTTCTATGCCATCGGTAATTAGGATGATTACATTTCTGGCTCCGGGGTCTTTTGGAAAGTCGCCAGCAGCCATTGTGAGAGAATGTGCGATAAGGGTAGTTCCTTTCGGACTTAGGTTCTTTAGTTTTTCTTTGATTAGATCATGGTTGTCTTCAGCAAATGCAACCTCCAAGCGGGTGTCGTTGCAGTCTCGCATGGCGGGGGGATTGGTGTGACCATAGCAACGGAGGGCAAGTTCCACATTTTGTACCCCCTTTAGGCTGTCCACGATGTGGGTAAGCAGTCTCTTGGCCACGTTGATACGGATATCCTTGTCGAGCTTGGCATACATACTTCCTGAACCATCTAACAGAAAAAGGATGCGAGTGGTGCGTTGTTGGGCGGTTGACCAGGTGGCTGAAAGTAATAGGCAGAAGGAAGTAAGCAGAAGGCAGTGGGCAATTCGCAATAAGTAGTGTTTACTCAAACAACGCTTGAAGGAAGTTGGCAATTGACATTTTCTAAGTGCATTCAATCGAAATAGTTTTTTGAAAATGTTGGCTTGCATTTGCATAATAATTTTATTTCTGATGAGATATACTACTTGACTAGTGGAATTGGTATGACCATGTTTACATCAATCTGCAACTTGCCTGTCTTCGATAAACCCCATAACTATTGGGACTGACTGACAAACTTTCCGTTTCACTTCCTTATTTCAAAAATCTCCCAAGGTTTCTTCCAACTGATTCAAGGCTTGTGCCAATTGCTCATCGTTGGGGAATATGCCATGCCATTTGTGGCTTCCCATCATGTAATCTACTCCTTGCCCCATCTCTGTTTTCATTACAATGTATATGGGCTTCCCTTGACCTGCAAGCCCTATGGCCTTGTTGAGTGTGGCAATGATGTCTTCCATATCGCCACCATCCATATCAAGCACCATCCAGCCAAAAGCTTCAAACTTGCTTCGCAGTTCAGTGATGCCCATGATGTCTTTCAAGTCGCCATCTATCTGCCTACCATTGAAGTCTACCGTAACGATGAGGTTATCGCATTTATTGTGTGCGGCATACATAATGGCTTCCCAAATCTGACCTTCCTGCAATTCGCCATCACCCGTGAGACACCATACCAATTTGTTGTCTTTGTTTAATTTTTTTGCCTGAGCTGCACCTACAGCCACGCTTAACCCTTGCCCAAGCGAACCAGATGCAATGCGAATGCCCGGCAAGTGTTCGTGTGTAGCCGGATGTCCTTGTAGCCTGCTGTTAAGGCGACGAAAGGTGGCGAGTTCCTTCACAGGGAAATAACCACTGCGGGCCAGAGCCGAATAGTATACGGGCGAAATATGCCCATTGCTCAGAAAGAACAGATCCTGCTCCTGTCCGTCCATATTGAAGGGGTCGGGTTGATGCTTCATCACTTCAAAAAAAAGTGCCGTAAAATAATCAGCACAACCCAGAGAGCCTCCGGGGTGGCCACTCTTGCAGCCGTGTACCATCCTCACAATATCCCTACGTATTTGGCTTGCAGTGTGTTTTAGGTTTTGTATGTCCGCCATTATTTTGTATAATTTTGGGGCGAAAGTAAGCCTGTAAAGAATGTCAAAATAGCTATTGTGGAAATCCCGATAGTTATCATGACAAGTTGTGGAAATATGGTTTACAATAAGTATCCCTTAAAAAAGGCTCATACTTGTGAAGATTACTCCTAGTCAGCCAAAAATAGGTTACGCAGTTCGGTGGCTTCCTCAGGTTTCATTTTTCCTGCAAGTATCATACGCAACTGCCGCCTTCGAAGAGCACCATCGTAGCGTTTCTTTTCGTCTTCAGTTTCCGGTTTCAGTTCGGGCACATGGATGGGGCTGCCATATCCATCAACTGCTACAAAGGTGTAGTAGGCATCGTTGCTCTTTTTCTTTTCTCCCGTTTGGATGTTGTCGGCATATACTTCCAAGTGTATTTCCATACTGCTACGAAACGAGCGTGTCACTTTGGCTTTGATTGTTACCACATCACCTAATCGGATAGGTTCCTTGAACGATACTGAATCGACGGAAGCAGTTACCACCGAACGGCCACAATGTTTGCGGGAGGCTATCGCGGCACAGATGTCCATCCAGTGCAGAAGGCGTCCACCCATCAGGTTGTTGAGTATGTTGGTGTCGTTAGGCAGCACCAGTTCGTTCATCTCGGTGGCCGATTCGTTTGGGGTTTTTGTATTTGACATTGAATAAATTGGTAACAAAAAAAATCTGTTTTAGTTCATAAACTCCGCTATCAACCTATGGAAATGGTGAGTTCCCTGTTCGCGTTTCACCGAGTAACGCCCCTGCCCATAAAAGCGAGAACGGATGCCTCGCTGCACAGCTTCTACTACTTCTTGGTCTTCCAGTTCTACCTGTTCCAGCCCTGAGCCTGCTCCTTTTTCCCTGAGGCTTTCATCATATACATACGAAAGGTAGGTGACCCGTGTTAGCTCTGGCGAAACAGGGTGAACAATGTTGAGCGAAAGCCCCCAAGGATAGAAATTGAATAGGAGATTGGGGAACACAAAGAAATAGAATGCTGCTATCTGCTTACCAAAGTCGGGTGAATTTTTGGGTAGTTTGAAGGCATCTTCTTTGTTTTTGGCCAGCCCTAGTTGCAGGCTGCTGTATCGGTATAGTTCGGTGGTGTAGTTGCTGAAATCTAATACCGAATTCAATTCCGGGTGTACGAAAGGTATATGAAAACCCTCCAAATAATTTTCGCAGTACAAAGCCCAGTTTGCTTTCACCGTGTATTCCTTGTCAAGGTCGGGTCGGGGTTCAAATCTATCCAGAGGCAACCACTCCAACCGCTTTTGCATCTCCCCAAAATAGGATTCAAAGTCGGCTTCCTTTTGCAGGTTGGTGAACAGCCAGTCTCCCCATTTTTCCAACGAAAGTTTACCTAGGCTGTCGCTTGGTTCAGGAAAATAATCAACCCCGGCAAACTCAGGCATGGACTTAAAGCTACCATCCAACTCAAACTGTCTACCATGATAGTGGCAGCTAAGGTTAGTTTGTTTGCAAGGCTCCTTTACCAGCAAGTTGCCACGGTGGGTACACACATTCGGCAGGCAATATATTTCCTTGTCTTTTCGGGTAAGCATCACCGGCTCATCGAGCAGGTAGGGAGCTAATGTAAACGGATGGCATTGCTCATTTTCCTTGACCAACCCCTCATGCCCCAGGAAATGCCAAGCTGTGGCAAAAATGCTTTCTTTTGACCGCTCAAAAGCCGCCGTTCCCAGATAAAAATCGGTAGGCAGGGTGCGAGCCTTGGCTATGTCTGGGTGTATGGTGTAGGTGGACACGGTCAGATGAGTTATTAGTTTAGGAAGTATGGAATTCCCGATTCAAAAGTAAGGCTGATTTTATTGGCTTAGTCTATTGATATAAAAAGGGGCATACCATTCAGTACACCCCTTTTCTTAAAATCAGATGCTGAAACACCTCGATAGCTATCGGGGTTAGCATGGCGGTTTAGCCTCAGTCTTTCTTCACCCACTTCACTCGGTTCTTGTTGCTGAAAGGTGCATTGCGGAAGTCGCTTATCATTTCTACTTCCCCAATTTTTAGGTTCTCCAAACGTTTTTTCAGAGAAGCTTTATCACCCACAACCAGTATCACCATTTTTTCGGTTGGAAGGTATTTAGCAGCGTATGCTTTCATCTCAGCCAAGTTAAAATTATTCACCACATCGTCCTGCGATTTTAGGTAGTCGGCTGGCAGATCGTAGCGAAGCAGGCCGCTGAGGTAGCCCATTTTTTGGCCACTGGTTTCAAAGCGAAGAGCGGTGCGGTTCAACAAAGAGTTTTTGGTAAAAGTCAAGTCGTCCTCTGTTATTTGGCCATTTTTGAAATTATTAAGTTCTTTGTATATTTCTTTTACTGCCGTGTCGGTAGAAGTTGACCTTACTGCAGTGCTTATTTCGTAGTAGCCATATTCTTTGGTGGCACGGAAACCACCGCCTATGCCGTAGGTGAAGCCTTTGTCTTCGCGGATGTTCTGTACCAGCCGTCCGTTGAAATTACCTCCCAACTGGAAGTTCATCACGTTGGCCTTGTAGTATTCGCCGGTAGCACTAAAAGGTAAAGCCATATATCCCATCCGAATCTCTGACTGTGGGGCTTCGTATTTGTCAACCATATATATTTTGGTCTTTTCTGTTTCAAACAAGTCGCCATTGGCAGGCACTTCCACCGCTTTGGCAGCCCAGTTTTTCAGGAAGGCCAACTTTGGCATGAGGTCTTCTTTTCGAATATCTCCCACCACCATTATTTCGGTAAGTGATGGAGTAAAGTAGCTGTTGTAGTAGTTGGTAACGTCAGAGAAACTCACGTTCTTCACCGTTTTGGGCGAGGGGCTTGTACCCCAGGTAGTGTTGCCAAACATGAGTTTGGAGAAAGCTATATCGGCCATGCTTCCGGCATCGTAATCTTGATTTTCGAAGCTTTGTACTGTATTTCGTTTGATTCGTTTAAAATCTTCTTCTGTGAATTTGCTGTTCATCAATCGTTCTTCAAACAGTTTCAAGGAGGCGTCAAGATTCTTCACGGGACAGCGAAGGCTCAGGATCATTGATTCATCAGTAGCACCTACACTTATGCTTGCTCCCAACTTGTCCACTTCCAACTCAAATTTTTCAGCAGTGTAATTCTTCGTTCCTTCATCCATCATGTTGCCTACAAGGCCAGCCATACCACGTTTATCGGGTGTCTTCAGCTCGTGCTGTGCACCGCCACTGATGCTTAGGTTTATGGTTACAAAGGGAGTTTCGGTATTCACTGAGCCTATCAGTTTTATGCCATTATCCATTTTGTCCCTCCACACATTTGGGATTGTTACATTCTTAGGCACACCCGCCATCGGCCTTTTATTCCGGTCTATCTTGTCAACGTTCTTCTTGTACACCAAATTTTTGTATTCATCAGGGATATTCACAGGAGCTGTGTTGGCAGTGGTAGTCGTTTCTTTCTTTTCCTCTTCATCACCTCCTGACATTTTAGGGTAGATATTGATCCAAGCGGCAGCCTTGCCTTTTATGTATTTGTTATACACTCGTACCACATCTTCTTTGGTCACCCGGTTGTAGCGGTCTATCTCGTCTTTTATGTTCATGGTTTTGTTGCTGTATAGCCACCAGTCACCAAGTACATCGGCTTTAGATGCAACACTATTCATGCGACCGATGAAACTATTCTCGTATTGGGTTTTGGCGGATGCAAGCAACTCATTATCTACGCCATTCTTTTCAAAATCTAGGTAGGTATCAGCAAGCCAAGCCTCCAATGTATCTAGTCTGGTAAAAGGATATGCTACCAACTGCACGGTAAACTCTCCGGCCAATTCTTCTGAGCCATTGCCAGCCGATGCTTGCAGTGCATTGTCAGTCTTCACCATGTTTTTGTAAAGGTACGAGTTTTTACCAGCTCCCAACACATACGCCAACATGTCCAATGCAGGCTCGTCGGGATGGTACAATGGAACAGATGGGTAAATAACCAATGAAACAGGAACGCTCACTTTGTCAGGATAGTTAGCATACTTGTTTTCAGCTAGTATGGGGGCTTCGAGTTTCATTTTCTTTACCTCGGGGCAACGGCCAATGTCGCCAAAATATTTTTCGGTCAACTTTACTACTTCCATCGGGTTCACATCCCCACTCACGATCAGGCAGGCGTTGTTGGGTCCATACCAGCGGATAAAAAAGTTTTTCATGTCTTCAAGCGTGGCACGGTCTAGGTCCTCGGTGTAGCCAATGGTAGTCCAGCTATATGGATGGCCAGATGGGTAAATGGTATTGTTTTTTAATTCCTCAAACCTACCGTAAGGCACATTGTCCACGCGTTGGCCTTTTTCATTTTTCACGGTGCTGCGTTGCACTTCAAACTTACGTTGGGTCACCGAGTCAAGCACAAAGCCCATACGATCGGCCTCAAGGTACAAGCCCATTTCGAGGTAGTTGCTCGGCATCGTTTCAAAATATTTTGTACGGTCGCGGTTGGTGTTTCCGTTCCAAGTACCGCCCGCCGCATCCACTATGTGCATATGCTCTTCGTCACGCACGTGTTCTGTGCCTTGAAATAGCATATGCTCGTAGAAGTGGGCAAAGCCAGAACGGTTTTTTACTTCACGAGCCGAGCCAACGTGGTAAGCTACATTCACGTGAACCATCGGGTCGCTATGGTCTTCGTGGATCACCAAGGTAAGTCCATTGGACAACAGGTATTTTTCGTAAGGGATAATGGGGTCATTGCCGTTGGGCAGCACTTTCTCCACCAGTTTTGTTTGGGCATTAGCTTGTGGCAATGCGGCTATAAACAAAGCCAACACAAGCACTTTTGATAATTTTATCATTTGGGTTAAATTATTTTAGGGTCGCAAATTTATCCCAATTTGACGTTAATGAGAAATTGTTTGACGAAAGTAAGAAAATGTTGGATGTAGGATGCATTTTCATCAGCATAATTTGAGGGCACAAAAACTAATATTTTTACATATTGTTTTAACTTAGCTTGCCAACAGATTAACTTTTCAGGACGCATTTGAACACTTGAAATCAATCGGACGAGACTTTATTTTGCACCACAAAATTTCAATCACAATTATGACTAAAAAATTGATACTCATCTCCGCATTTACAGGGCTGGTAGGCGGTTTGGCTGGAGCATACCTTTTTGGCAGTCTTATTACCCAGGCCACTTTTGTGCAGATTAGCAGCAACGAGAATCTTTCAAGGCAAGTGAGCTATAATGGGCGTAATGTAGTCATACCGGGCTTTGTAGAGGCTTCGGCCAAAGCCACACCAAGTGTTGTGTTCATCAAAACACTGACACAGCCAAGGGCACAACAACGAAATATGTTCGACTTCTGGAACTTCGATTTCTTTGGACAACGTGGCCCTTCTGCTGCCACGGGTTCGGGCGTTATCATCAGCGATGATGGCTACATAGTGACCAACAACCATGTGGTTGACGGAGCTGACAACATTGAAGTGATAATGAACAACAACAAACGCAGCTATAAGGCTAAAGTGGTGGGCACAGACCCTAACACAGATTTGGCTTTGCTGAAAGTGGAAGCCAAAGGTTTACCTAAAATGAATTTCGGTAACTCCGACCAAATACAAGTTGGCGATTGGGTGTTGGCGGTGGGCAATCCGTTCAATCTCACTAGTACTGTGACAGCAGGCATTGTAAGTGCAAAAGGGCGGAATATCAACATAGTAAATTCTACTTTCCCCATCGAATCGTTTATACAAACAGATGCTGCCATCAACCCCGGTAATAGCGGCGGAGCATTGGTAGATGTAAACGGAAATCTTGTTGGAATAAATACTGCTATCCAGTCAAATACGGGTTCGTACAATGGCTATGGTTTTGCTATCCCAGGCAATATGGTGGGCAAAATCGTGAAAGACCTGATAGATTTTGGCGAGACTCAACGAGGCTTTACAGGTATGGATGTGAAAGATATTGATGCAGAACTAGCCGACCGCATCAACTACCAAGGGAATGCAGGAATTTATGTAGAGCAGGTGATGGAAGATGGCCCTGCATATACAGCCAAATTGCAACCCGGTGACATCATCCTAAAGGTGGATAATCGAATCATTGAAGCCCATCCAGTGTTTGACGAAATCATCAGCCTTCACCGCCCGGGCGATAAACTCATAGTAAACTACCTTCGAAAAGGTGTGGCTGGAGAAGCTACTATTAAGCTAATCAATAGAGATGGCAATACAGCCATAGCTAGAAAATATACTTACAAAAGCGAAAAATTGGGAGCTGATATCACCCCATTGAGCAAAGCAGAGTGCGATAAATTTGGTGTGGAGAGTGGTTTCAAACTCACAAGTATTCGCGGGGCAGTGTTACGTCAAATGGGCTTGCAGGAAGGAATGAGCATCCTGAAATTTAACGGAAAAACATATAAGAAAGCAGAGGAGTTGGAGAATGCGATTATCAATGCTCATGGTAATATCGGCATTGAAGGATTGAACCCCCAAGGCGGAAAATTTAACTATAGCTTTTATAGTTTTTAACTTATTAATATCATTTCACCACCGCAAATCTGCCCACTTTCACTTGGCCGCTGTTGAGGTCTTTCACTGTGAATAGGTAGATGCCTGTGCTGATGGAAGTCTTGTTGTCGGTGAGCAAATCCCAAGCATGCTCGCCCCCGGGCATCAGGGTGTTTGCTCCACCAAAGTTATCGAACCAGCGGATGTCTTCGCCTTGATATGTGTCCGCATTATGGCTGAATGTTTTCACCACATCGCCTGCTGTTGTGTATATCCGCACCTCACTTTTTGCAGGTAGGTTGTAGAACATAATTTTTTTGGTACGTGAAGTTGGGCCGTCCCAAGCGGCTGTAGTTTTGTATGGGTTTGGATAAACTCCCGGCTCTAGCTGATTGCCCGAAGAGAAATTGTTTTCGCCAGTGCCAGTATACACCCGCATTGCATTTTCATTCACTGATGATTCCAAAGAAGGCAATTCGATAGCTTCATCTCCTTCGTCGAAAGCAGCAACAGTAAACAGGTATTGCCAGCCATTGAGCAAGCCATTCATTTCGTAGTGGAAGGTATAAGCAGTACTATCCCCTTCAAACTTTATTGGATGAGCCAGTTTGATAGCAGTGAACCCATTGTTGAAGCCAAGGCTGTTGCCTGCGGAATCCCATTGCCCTGCAAGGCTGCGTTGATCCAAAAGATTTAGCTTTAGGTCGTCGCCCACATTGGTGCGGTATAGTTTGTAGCCTTCAAAATCGTGTTTTTTGCTAAGGGGGTCAATACTTGCTGTTGCTGCATCGTCCCAGTAAATGTCGGCCCTGTTGTCGCCTGACACCACCCTCATTTTTGGAGTTGCCGGTGGAGCAGGCAGAATATATCGTTCCAACACATTGTTTCCATTCAGGTCCTCCAGCGAATCGAGCTTGCCATTTGCGTTCACGTCTTCACCCAAAAAAGTTCGTTTCGCCCAGCCAAGATGTTCAGTCAATTCTTTACGGCTACTTGCATAGTCATTAGTTGCATTGTTCACAAGTCCTCCTAATTGCCTTGCACAGACCAAAGCCACAGCAAAGTTCACTGTCTCTCCTGGGGCTATCTGCACCATCGGCCCAATGGACAACATTTGTATCCAGTTATTGATGGATTTGTAAGGGCCTGTCGGCAAATTCAAGGTTGTCGAGTCCATTCCCGAGCTAAGTTTTGAATACCGCTCTACATCGTCGTTGGCTTTAGCAAATGGAGGGTTTGTTCCAGCATAATTCCAAAAATTGCAGTTGATTGCTGGGGCAGGGTAGCCTGCACCAGTGAGGGCTTTTGCATTGGCAGGGTGAAAGAAATGCCCACGCCAGTCGGCCCCCAATAGTTGTATGGCGGCGTAACTTTGGGTATAATCTATGTCGTCGCCTTTGGCTTGATAAATATACAGGGCATTTAATGCAGAATCATATCCGCCTTTTCCTTTGTTGAAGAAAGCTGTTCCTGTTTCCTGGGTTATATTCACATTGCGGATGACAAAATCTCCATATAAACCAAGGTTTACCGAATCCCAGTTTTTGTTGCTGTTATTCGTGATGGCATAATTCAGTATCACAAAATAATCAGCGAAGGAATAGTTCCATGCATAGCTCTGCAATTTTACAGAGGCTTTCAGTGGTTGGTCGTGTCCGACAATCTGCTGCGAAGTACCGGGGACAAATATATTTGAATCAGTAAAATGTAAGAGGTAATCTTGGTGCGAAATGGCCAAGGCAGAATAGTTGCTGCTGCCCGGCAAGATAGAGCGTTCCTGTATGCCACTAATTGGCGTGAACTCAAAACCTGCTGCCCCGGTGGTGTATCCACGGGCGGCTTCGGCAGACGAACTGCTTACCCGTTTTTGCCCATCCACAATAGCCCCTATCCATATTCCAGCCTCAAACAAATGCTCTGTGCCGCTGCCCACTGGAAACTCCATGCTCGGGTTGCCACTCGTGTTGGTGCTCACTTCAGGGCGGCCAATGGTGCCCACATTGCTAAGGCTAATCCCAAGCCTGCCCGCACTGGTGTACCTCTGCTCGAAAGGAACTTGAGCATATGCCCCGCTACTTACAAGTAAAAGAAATAATAAGACCCGTTTCATTTGGGCAAAAGTAGTGGATTGCCTTTAATGCTAGGTTAAGTTTGAGTGTTGTCAGGTGGAAACACCTGACAACACTCAAACTTAACTAACTAATACCTGACTAAAATCGGTAGTAATATCCGATTGAACAAATCAGGCTAGGGATACAATCCAAAAAAAAACTGCCCGATACCATTGCGGATACCGGGCAGAAAAATGAGGGAGCAAGGCCTCCAAGTTGCGGTTAGGCAATCCAATGAGCTAATCTCGTTCGGCTGGGATCCGCACTTGGCGGCAGCCGATCTGGCAGGCTGCCTTGATCTCCATTCATACCAAAAATGCAAAGGCTGTTATAAAATTGTCCTTGTCCGAAAAGAAGTTTTAAGTGGTTGATTTTTAGGGTGAAAAAATCACAGACCTGTATATCCATGCGGAGTAATCCCGATTAGCTCAGCTTTCAAGGCATCACTCACGTCCAACGTTTGAATAAATATCAGCATGGTTTCTCGGGTGATGGCTTCGTTGTTGCGGGTCAGAGCTTTCAATGCCTCGTAGGGTTTGGGGTAGCCTTCCCGCCGCAAGATGGTTTGAATCGCCTCTGCCACCACAGCCCAGTTTGCTTCAAGGTCGGCGTTCAGTTTGGCTTCGTTCAGTATCAGTTTGTCCAGTCCCTTCAATATACTTTTCATGGCTATGAGGCCGTGGGCAAGGGGCATCCCCACATTGCGTAGCACCGTGCTATCGGTTAGGTCGCGTTGCAGCCTACTGATTGGCAACTTGCGGCTCAGGTACTCATAGATGGCGTTGGCCAATCCAAGGTTTCCTTCGGCATTCTCAAAGTCGATGGGGTTCACCTTGTGGGGCATGGCCGAGCTGCCCACTTCGCCCTCTTTTAGTTTTTGTTTGAAATAATCCTGCGACACATACAGCCAAATATCCTGACACATATCCATCAAGATGGTGTTGATGCGTTTCATGCAGTCGCACAAGGCGGCCAGCATGTCGTAATGTTCTATTTGGGTAGTGAGTTGACTTCGGCTCAGACCCAATTTGTCGTTTACAAATCCATTAGCAAATGCTACCCAATCTATTTCTGGATAGGCAACATGGTGTGCGTTGAAATTGCCTGTCGCCCCTCCAAATTTGGCAGCAAACGGAATTACTGAAAGCATATTCATTTGCCTTTCCAAGCGTTCAGCAAATACGCCAAACTCCTTCCCCAATCGAGTAGGCGAAGCGGGCTGTCCGTGGGTGCGGGCAAGCATGGGTATAGTTGACCATTGCTCCTGCATGGCTTGCAGCTTTTTCAGTATATCCCTCATCGGAATCATGCACTGAGCCACTCCTTCCTTCAAGCTTAGTGGAATCGCTGTATTGTTTATATCCTGACTGGTGAGTCCAAAATGCACGAACTCTGAAATGTCTTCCAAGCCCAAACCTCTTAGTTTTTCTTTCACAAAATATTCCACCGCTTTCACATCGTGGTTGGTGGTCTTTTCAGTTTCCTTTATCCAGGTGGCATCGGCTTCGTCAAAAAAAGAAACCACCTCACGCAACTGCTTCTTGTGTTCGGTCGAAAGCTTCCCGTCCAACTGCGGCAGAGGCATTTCGGCAAGTGCTATAATGTATTCCACCTCCACCAACACTCTGTATTTCATCAGGCCAAGCTCTGAAAAATAGGCGGCCAGTTCCTCTGTTTGCCAACGGTAGCGGCCATCCACCGGACTAATTGCGGTAAGCGGGTTCAGTATCATGCTGCGAAATTCGTTCATTTACGGCGTATTTCGTGCCCCCAAATGTTTATCGGCATCCTTTCAGACACCCACGGCTACCTCGACCCAAAGCTGTTCGACTTCTTCGCTCCCTGCGACGAGGTTTGGCATGGCGGCGATTGGGGAAGCTACGAGGAAACAGCGGTCAAGCTCAAAGGATTCAAACCCCTACGAGGTGTCTTTGGCAATATTGACGGCCAAGACATTCGGATTGAGTATCCCGAAAGGTTAATGTTTGAGGTGGAAGGCGTGAAGGTTTTTATAACACATATTGGCGGTTATCCTGGTCATTATTCAGCTGGTATTCTGCCGATTTTGATAAAAGAAAAACCGAAGTTGTTCATATGCGGGCATTCACATATACTGAAGGTGATCCGTGACGAAAAGCTAACCAATATGTTGCATATCAATCCCGGGGCTGCTGGTGTGCATGGCTTTCATAAGGTTAGGACTGCTATTCGCCTGCATATAGAAGCTGGCCGAATGCACGGGCTGGAGGTGATGGAACTGGGACCTCGGGTCTAATTAGGAATTTTGAATGTGTAGCCAGAGGATAATCGTTCTCCTTGACCGTCAACCTAAACTTGTTTCAGGGTCTCATTCTGATGCTGAAACAAGTTCAGCATGACGGAAATTTATTGGCTACACATTAGTGCAGTTGCCATCGCAAAAATCTACGAGAATATCACAAATACAAAACTGCAAGCAACGTTGAAACAAGCAGTATCACCCAAAGAATAAACCCCTGTGCGAGGGCTTTCAAACCGACTTCTTTCAGGCTTTTCAGTGAAATGCCTGCTCCGATAAACAATAGTGTGATACTTAGCCCCATCTTGGAAAAATTGACCAAGGATGTTGTAATGGATTTGTCAAGGTGCAGGTAGGTGTTGGCCACCGATGCAAATATGAAGAAAAGTATAAAAACAGGGAAGGCTTTCACTCCTGCTTTTTTGCCATAAAACAGGGATGTGCCAATCACCAATGGTATAATCCATAAAGCACGGGCAAGCTTGATGGTCAGTGCGTATTCTTTAGTTATATCGCCTCCATAAGCAATTGATGCCCCCACCACCGAACTGGTATCGTGGATGGCGATGGCACTCCAAAGTCCAAACTGTTGCTGGGTCATTTGCAGGGCTTCGCCAATGTATGGAAACACAAGTAGTGCAACAGCATTGAGGGCAAACACCGTTGCCATGGCCACAGAAATTTCCTTTTCGTCGGCATCCAACACCGGGCTGACGGCTGCAATGGCTGAGCCGCCACAAATAGCTGTCCCGGCAGAGATGAGGTAGGAAACCTTCTTACTTACGCCCAATACTTTACCCAACAAAAGCCCAAGCATCAAAGCCCCAACAATGGTGGCCACCGTGAACAAAAACCCTTCGCTTCCTGCTTTCGCTACTTGGTTTATATCCATCCCAAAACCAAGCCCCACCACACAAAATTGGAGTAGTTTTTTGGTAAGTGGTTTTGTGATTGAACCCAGCGGATTGCCTACAGTGAGCCCTAGTAACAGACCAATAGCCAAGGCATGATGGGGATGCAGACCTAGCATCGGAATTGCCAAAATACTCAACCCCATCGAGGCAGCAGCTATGCGGCTTTTGTTGTCTTCCAGTTTCGGGAAAGTCATGTGCGTGGCAAAGGTAGGAGGAGAGCATGTACGATTGGGAGATTTACGATTGGTGAAAATCTGCGTGTTCCAAATCTGCGTTCATCTGCGAGGAAAGGATTCATTGGTCACCCATATTTACGAATCAACTATTCAACATTTCACTAGCCCCTATTTTCGCCCCATGCAACTAATTTTGGCAAGCAAATCCCCCCGCAGGCAACAATTGTTGGCAGGCTTGGATATACCTTTTGAAATAGACCCGATGGATATACCCGAAGATTTCCCTGAACATCTGCAAGGAGCATCCGTAGCGGAATATTTGGCACTTGCAAAAAGCAAAGGATATACAAAACCACTGAATGGGAAAACCTTGCTCACTTGCGACACCATCGTATGCTTGGAGGGAGAAGTGATAAATAAACCAACCAACTTGGAAGATGCCAAACGAATGCTGCGAAAACTATCAGGCAAGATGCACGAAGTTTATACCGGCGTGTGCCTAAGGAGTGAGAGCGGCGAAAACGTATTTTCGGAATGCACCAAAGTATATTTTATCCAATTGACAGATGCACAAATAGACCACTATGTAGAAAAGTACAAACCGCTTGACAAGGCAGGAGCCTATGGTGTGCAAGAATGGATTGGTTATGCAGCCGTAGAGCGGATAGAAGGCTGCTACTACAATGTGATGGGCTTGCCGCTGAGCAGGATATATAGAGAGTTGATGGGGCTATACTGATTCCAGAATCACCCCACAAACCCACTTGATTTCTTCTGGTGAAATGGTTAGCGGTGGAGCAATACGCAACTTGTGTGGAGCATGAAGAAACCAATCCGAAAGTATACCTTTGGCAAGGCAGGTATCAATGATTCTTTTGCAGTTTTCAAATTTGTCAAGGTCAATTGAAAGCATAAGACCACTGCCTGAAACAGACAATCCGGCAAGTTCATTCCTGAATAGTTTTTCTTTTTCTGAAACAGTTTCCATCAGGTTTTCATCTTGCAGCACGGATATATTTTCGAGGGCTGCGGCACAACAAACAGGATGCCCGCCAAACGTAGTGATATGACCCAAAGCTGGGTTTTGGCTCAAGCAGTCCATGATAGGTTTGGGTGCAACGAAAGCACCCATAGGCATACCGCCACCAAGGGCTTTAGCCAGCAGGATAATGTCAGGCACGATACCATAGTTTTCAAAGGCAAAAAATGAACCTGTGCGGCCAAGACCAGTCTGGCATTCATCCACTACCAGCAATGTTCCTTTTTCGGTGCATAGCTCACGCAATGCCTTTACAAAATCTATATCGGCTGGTATGTATCCACTTTCCGATTGTACTATTTCCACAAAGACAGCTGCAGTGGTTTTAGTTATATTCTTCAGTTCGGAAACAACATTGAAATCCAAATGCAAAACACCCGGCAGCAGTGGGCGGAAAGGATTCTTGAACTCTTCAGTATCCATCAAACTCAAAGCCCCTTGTGTGCTGCCATGGTAAGCATTTTTGAAAGAGACAAACTCATGCCGACCCGTGAACCGTTTGGCCAACTTCATAGCTCCTTCCGTGGCCTCGCTGCCGCTGTTGGTGAAATAGCTTGCCCAAGGTTGTTGGTCAAATTGGGAATGATTTGGAAGCAGGTCATGAAGCTTTTTAGCCAACAAGGTTTGTGGACTTTGCACATATTCGCCATACACCATTGTGTGCAGGTATTGCTCCAGTTGCTTTTGGATAGCGGCAAGCACACGAGGGTGGCGGTGGCCTGTATTACTCACACTAATGCCCGAAATCAAGTCCAGGTATTTTTTACCATCGGCATCAAAAAGGTAATTGCCTTCGGCCTTCACCACCTCAAGCATCAGCGGACTGGTGCTTGTCTGGGCATTGTGGAGTAGGAAAAGCTGTCTGTTGGTCAACATAAAAAGATGGGTGTATGGGGCTACGGATATTTCGAGGCAAATTTGCGGGCTGATGGAGGAATAACCGCACCCCAACCACTCTACTATTCCGAGAGGGGCAAATACAAAAATCCTCCCAACACCTATTTTTACCCCCGAAAAATAAAAACATGCGTAAACTAGTTTATATTCTGCCGTTGGCATTTGCCCTGAGTACCCAAGCCCAAAACTACAAAGAAAAAGCAGAGAGCGAAGGCCTGCACAAGTTCACCACGGTGAGCAACGACCCATTCAAAACCCGCAAATATACCCTGAGCAACGGGCTAACGGTGATTACTTCCATCAACAAAAACGAACCCCGAATACAAACCCTGATAGCGGTGAAGGCGGGCAGCACCACCGACCCGGCTGACAATACCGGACTGGCTCACTACCTGGAGCATTTGATGTTTAAGGGTACAAAAAAAATTGGCACAGTGAGCTACTCCGCTGAGTTGCCCTGGTTAGACCAGATAGATGAAATGTACGACAAGTACAATGCAACCAAAGACCCTGCAAAACGCAAAGCTATTTACCATAAAATAGATTCTTTGTCGCTGCGGGCATCACGGTTTGCGGTAGCCAACGACTACGACAAACTGATGCAAGAACTAGGAGCACAGGGCACGAATGCCTTCACATCGTATGAGCAAACAGTATACGTGAACGACATCCCCTCCAACAACTTAGACAAGTGGCTAGAGGTGGAAGCCGAACGTTTTCGCGATCCGGTTTTCCGTATATTTCATACAGAACTGGAGGCAGTGTACGAAGAGAAAAACATCGGCCTTGACAATGATAACAACAAGGCTTGGGAAATGATGATGGCTGGGCTTTTCAAGGCTCACCCTTATGGCACTCAGACGACTATTGGCACGGTGGAGCATCTCAAAAATCCTTCACTCAGCCGCATTAGGGAATACTTTAATTTGTATTATCAACCCAGCAATATGGCCATTGTGTTGAGCGGTGATTTTGACCCTGACAAAGCCATTGAGTATATTGAAAAACATTTTGCAAGCTGGCAAAACCATGAGTCTCCTGCCCACAATTATGTACCAGAAGAAGCGATGAAAGGCCCTATAGAACTGAGTGTAGGCGGACCCGATGCAGAATTTATTTCGCTGGGATACCGTTTCCCCGGGGCAGGAAGCAGAGATGCAATGCTCTTGAAACTGGTGACCGAATTGCTGAGCAATGGCAAAGGTGGTTTGTTCGATTTGGACTTAGTGAAAGGTCAAAAAGTGTTGTCGGTAAGAGCGAGCAACGAGATAATGCGAGACCATTCGTACATAGAAATACTAGCAAAACCAAAGACTGGACAAAGTCTGTCCGACCTGAAAACAGTGGTACTTGAAGACCTGAAAAAGCTGGCCGATGGCAATTTTGAAGAGGATCTGATAAAAGCCGTAATAGCTAACAACAAAGTAAGCACCATCCAAAACCTGATGACGAATCAGGGAAGGGCTTACACCATTTTGGATGCTTTTATATTGAACCGTTCGTGGGCTGATTACTTGACCGAAATGGGCGAAATGGCTAAGGTGACCAAGAAGGATATTATCACCTTTGCAAGTAAATATTTCAATGACTATGTATTGGTATACAAGAAACAAAGTGGACAGTCGAATGTGTTGAAAGTGGAGAAGCCAGAGATAACGCCTGTGGAGATAAACAGGGATGCTAAATCGGTATTTGATATAGAATTTGCAGCCCGCCCAAAGTCGGCTGAGATAAAGCCTGTGTTTATAGATTTTACTAAAGAAATAAATCAGGCAGAACCGATAGCAGGAGTAAAAACTTACTATATCCAAAACAAAGAAAACGAACTATTCAACCTATACCTGGTGTGGGATATTGGTAAGGAACATTTGAAGACTTTGCCGCTTGCTATTCAATACCTCAAATATTTGGGAACTGAGAAATACACCGCTGAACAACTAAATACTGAACTTTATAAACTGGCTTGCACCTTCAATATTTCAGCTGGGAACAAACAGGTGTATGTGACCCTTAGCGGACCGAATGAAAACTTAGAAAAAGCATGGAAACTTTTGGAGGATTTATTTGCGAAGCCAAAAAGCGACCCAGCTAAGTTTACCGAATTTCTTAGCCTAACCGAAAAAACCCGTGCCGACAACAAGTTGAACAAGCGGACAATAATGGCCGGGCTTCGTAGCTATGCACTCTTTGGCCCAAGCAATCCATTTAACAACAACCTGAGTAGACCCGAACTGGCGGCATTGACGGAAAGCGATCTGTTAGGTATGCTTAAACAATTGCAAGACATCAAGCATAAGGTATATTATTTCGGTCCCGATGCAGATAAGAAATTTCAGAAGAACTGTTCCGCTTTGCACCAAATGAAGCCCACCAAAGAGCCCATGCAATCAATACCTGTGCGTTACGCAGCCACCGATACAACAATATACTTTACCGAATACGACATGGTGCAGGCAGAAATAATGTGGGTGCGTGGAGGCAGTAATTTCAAAGTGGAAACGGTGCCTGTTGCCAACCTGTTTCAAGAATATTACGGCGGTGGAATGGGTTCAGTGGTGTTTCAAACCATTCGTGAAAGCAAAGCCTTGGCCTACTCGTGCTACCTCCGCTACATGACACCAGAATATAAGGATGACGAAAGTGGTGTGCTGGCCTACATTGGCACGCAGGCCGACAAACTGCCACAAGCCATCACAGCCATGAACGAATTGTTGGACAAAATGCCCGAATCGGGGCAATTGCTCGAGACATCACGTAGCAGCATTTTGTCGCAAATAAGCACCGAACGCATCATCAACGACAATATATTCTTTGCCTACGAAGCCGCTTTAAAACTTGGGCTGACAAGAGACCCCCGCGAAGCGGTTTACAATCAGGTAGCTTTGCTGGGCATTGGTGACGTGAATTCGTTTTTTAGTACGACAGTGAAAGGTAGTGGGACTTACAACATGGCATTGTTAGGTAGTTTGGACAAGATTAACATGGCTGACCTACGTAAGTTTGGCCACCTAAAAATGGTAAGCTTAAAGCAGGTTTTCGGATATTGAGCTTAAGGCATATTTTTGCCATCCTTTTATGAATAATACTCTTTCAGTTGGGCCTGCATTTGCCCCCACCGAAAATCAGGTGATGGTGGCCAATATGGTTCACGACTTTGCCGACAAACACATACGCCCCGACCTGATGAAGTGGGACGAAAGCCAGGAATTTCCAGTGCATATTTTCAAAAAACTAGGCGAACTTGGCCTCATGGGAGTACTTGTACCACAGGAGTATGGTGGATCAGGCTTTGGCTATTTTGAATATGTGACAGCCATCGTAGAGTTGTCGAAAGTGTGTGGTTCTATTGGCCTTAGCATGGCTGCCCACAACTCCCTTTGCACAGGCCATATCATGCAATTTGCAAACGAAGAACAAAAGAAACGCTGGTTACCAAAATTAGCCACTGGCGAATGGATAGGTGCATGGGCACTCACCGAAGCTAATACTGGTAGCGATGCCTTGCGTATGCAATGCGTTGCTAAGCAGGATGGCGACAATTGGATATTAAATGGATCAAAAAATTGGATTACTCATGGCATCAGTGGCAATGTTGTAGTTGTATTGGCTCGCACTGGAGAATTGCTCGAGAGTCATGGTATCACGGCTTTTGTGGTGGAGCGGGGCACTCCTGGTTTCAGTGGTGGAAAAAAAGAAAACAAATTGGGCATGAGAGCTAGTGAAACTGCCGAAATTATTTTTGAAGACTGCAGTGTGCCAGCCGAAAATATATTAGGCGAAGTTGGATATGGATTTGTACAAGCAATGAAAGTGTTAGATGGTGGCCGGATATCTATTGCCTCACTTGGGTTGGGCATTGCTAAAGGTGCTTTTGAAGCATCGGTAAAATATGCTAAAGAACGTCATCAGTTTGGACAGCCTATTGGCAATTTTCAGGGTATAGGTTTCAAATTGGCTGATATGGCCACCCGCATAGAAGCAGCTGAATTACTCACCCTGCAAGCAGCTGACATGAAAAACAAAGGCTTGTCTGTGAATAAGGAATCGGCCATGGCCAAGTACCACGCCTCTGAATGTGCGGTACACTGCGGCACCGAGGCAGTACAGATATTTGGTGGCTATGGATATACCAAAGATTTTCCTGTAGAAAAATTTTACCGCGACTCTAAGCTTTGCACCATTGGCGAGGGCACTTCGGAGATTCAGAAGCTGGTTATTTCAAGGGCGGTGTTGAAGTAAACAGCTTACTCAACGTTGAGTGGTTTGATTTGCTGATTTTCTTAGGAGAATTCTTGTATTAAGTAGTATATTCACTACACTCAAAAAGTGGAATCGTACTTGGGTTATTATTTACCCGACTGCATTTTGCCTAGTGTTTTGGTGTAAATACGTATTCTGCAATTGCTCAACTTCCGGTTATGGCATACATCTTTTTGCCGTATGGTTATACACTGCTAAGACTTTGGATAAATTCAAACTAAGCACAGGTAGTAATCGTAGCCTCCTGCACAGATTCCGTAAATTAGGTCTAACGCATAATTACATTTCCTTAAAACCAAGTTACCCGTATGCCAATACATTTGCCCCAAACTATCAACTTTATGAAACAATTTTTGACCATTCCATTTGTTTTAATGGCAGTGCTGTCCACAGCCCAAACCCAGACAATACGTGGCACGGTGGCCGACAAAGACAGTAAGCAGCCTCTTGCCGATGCGGTTGTAAAAATTACCACACAAGGAGTGACTGTGACGGAGGTAATGAGCAACGAAAAAGGAGAATATCGACTACTGAATGTGCCACTCGGCCGACACGATATCCAAATTAGTTTAAATGGGCACAAGACTTCCTTGCTCAATAACATTATTGTAACATCAGCCAAGGAGGTGATATTGAATATAGAATTGGACGACGCACAAATAGAGTTGAAATCGGTAAAAATAAAATCGAAACCCAAGCAGGGACAACCCAACAACGAGATGGGGTTAATATCGGTGAGGCAATTCTCAGTAGATGAAACCGATCGCTTTGCAGGTAGCCGAGGCGATCCAAGCCGAATGGCTAGCAACTTTGCGGGCGTGCAAGGTGCTGATGATTCACGTAACGATATTGTGATTCGAGGCAATAGTCCACAGGGGGTTTTGTGGCGGTTAGAAGGAGTAGATATTCCTAATCCTAATCACTTTTCCATACCCGGTACAACAGGTGGCCCGGTGAGTATCATCAACAATAAAATTTTGGCCAATTCCGATTTTTTTACCGGAGCTTTCCCTAGTGAATATGGCAATAGTACAGCAGGGGTGTTTGATTTGAAAATGCGGAATGGCAATAATGAGAAGCGGGAGTATAGCAGTCAACTTGGTTTTCTTGGTTGGGACTTAATGGCCGAAGGACCTTTCAGCAAAAAGAGCAAAGCCAGTTATTTGGCTACCTACCGCTATTCAACCCTCGACTTATTCAGCAAGCTAGGCATCCCCATAGGTACTGATGCTGTACCCCGATATCAGGACTATTCAGTTCGTCTCAACTTTCCGTTAAAAAATCAGGCCAATCTTAGTTTTTTTGCCATAGGTGGTGCAAGTCAGATTGCTATAAAAATAAGTGATGAGAAACAAACTAGCGGAAACTTGTATGGAGACAACGACCGCGACCAATATTTCAAATCGAGCATGAATGTGTGGGGTTCAAACTATATGAAGCAACTGAGCAAAAAATCATACCTGAAGGCTTCTCTGGCCTTCACCACACAAAAGATGGACGTTGACCATTTCCTTGTGTTTAGGCATATAGATGATACTATTGTGGAGAATAATGACACCTTTTACAAGTATGCACTAGACTCGCTAGTGTATAATCTGGATTATGTGTTTAAGCAAAAGAGCCTTGGTTTGCACCTGTTTCTGAATACGAAAGTGAACAAGGGAATGACCCTGAAATACGGAGCACAAGTGACAAGTTATTTCCTAAACTATATTGACAGTGCCAGAAACTTTGACATCACCAACAAACAGGATTACTGGAAATGGTTTACCCGCTGGAACTCAAAAGGAACAGCCATGTTGTTACAGCCCTACATCACTATGAAGTATAAGTTTGGCCCCAAGTTGACCGGCACCGCAGGATTACATTTTCAGTATTTCACGGTGAGTGATGGAAATCACGCAGTTTCTCAGTTTGTTGGCCCTGAACCGAGGCTTGGTTTTCGCTATCAGATAAATAGCAAACAGTCTTTGAACCTTGGAATTGGGATGCACAGTCAGATTCAGCCATTATACACTTACTTTTATATTTTGCCGGGAAACAACAAACCACATAATCTAAGTATGGGTATGAACCGAAGCAATCATTATGTGTTGGGCTATGATTTGGCTTTTGGAAAGGCGATGCGTTTCAAGGCAGAAACATACTACCAACAGCTTTATGCTATTCCAGTGAGCAATAAATCTTCTTCGTTTAGTCTGTTAAATTCAGGTGCCGGTTTTAGTCGTTTCTTTCCCGATACCTTGGTGAACAATGGCACTGGTTACAACTATGGGGTTGAGCTTACTCTCGAGAAATTCTTCACCAAAGGATACTATTACATGACGACACTTTCTTTGTTTGAAGCCAAATATTCGGGGAGTGACGGGGTGCTTCGCAACTCCGATTTCAACACCAACTATGCCTTTAATGGATTGTTTGCTAAAGAGTATAAAGTTGGCAAAAAGAATACTTTGAATGTAGGTGGCAAATTTACAATGGCTGGGGCAAGAAGATACTCACCTATGGATACAATAGAAACACTAAAACAGAGAGAGTATATAGAATTGGATTCCTCAAAAAACACCCTTCGTTTTGGTAGTCGATATATGCGGTTAGATTTTAGGATTTCGTATAAAATAAATAGTAAAAAACTGACTCATGAATTTGCCATTGATTTGGTGAATGTCACGAATAGAAAAAATATCCTAAAATATTCATACATCAGTGATGCACCTTACTACAGGCAGACATATCAGCTAGGATTCTTGCCCCTGTTCTATTACAAGCTTGATTTTTAATGGTGTCTTATTAATAACCTCAGTGGGTTCTGTGCTTCCGCGTTGCATTAGCTTTGCAGCATGTACCTAAAACAGCTAACACTTCGCAACTACCGCAATCATGTAGAGTTCAAGGCAAATTTTGCTGAAGGTGTGAATGTAATTACAGGAAAAAATGGCACTGGCAAAACAAACATGCTGGATGCTATCTATTATCTCTCCGTTTGCCGCAGTTATTTTATTGCTATTGATCAACCTTTAGTGAGGCAGGGCGAAGACTTTTTCTTTTTGGAGGGAGTATATTTTAATATGGTGGAAACCAAGGTGGATTGTACGATGAGGGCAGGAGGCCGAAAAGTTTTTAAGCTAAACAACAATGTATACCCAACCCTTGCAGAACACATAGGTAGCATTCCAGTAGTGATAGTGACTCCTCTTGATATTGCCCTGATATATGAGGGCAGCGAAGAGCGGCGGCGATTTTTGGATATTGCTTTGTCCCAGACAGACAGGGAATACCTACTTGCTCTTAGCAGCTACAAGCGTTGCTTGGAACACCGCAATTCGTTGCTAAGAAACCCCAATGGCCCTGAATGGGAGGATATCGTGCCGTGGGATGTGCAACTGGTTCAACATGGGAAGTATATCCATCAAAAAAGGAACGAGCTCATCAAAAAGCTATCAAAAACTTGCACGGAAATATATCAACAAATTTCAGGTGGAGGCGATGAAATTGGACTGGAATATATCAGCCAACTGAACCAACAAGATTTTGAGAACTTGTTAGAAAAAGGGAAGTATGTAGATAGCAGTTCTGGCCGCAGCAACTTTGGGATTCATAAAGACGATTTGAACTTTCACCTTGGTGGACAAAACATCCGCAGGTTTGGGTCGCAGGGGCAGCAAAAAACATATATTTTTTCGTTGAAACTCGCTCTGTTTAAATATCTTAAAACGGAAACGAAAAAAGCACCCATTCTCTTGCTGGATGACCTTTTTGAAAAGCTGGACAGTAGCCGTTTGAGCAACTTGGTTTCAATGGTTTCACGAGGTGAGTTTGGGCAGGTTTTTATTACAGATACAGATAGAAAACGAACGGAGGCATCACTCAAAGGCTGTCTAGTTGATGTTCAGTTTTTTGAATTGTAAATGCAGTTTATTGCAACTTTCCCTATTCGAAGCACTTAATTTCGCAGCAGTCAAGCTAAAATGAGAGACAAAAAACATTGGAAAATATTGCTATTCCTGGGGGCCATCACCATAGGCTTCTGGTCGCTTATTTATACCAACAAGTTGGTGAAAGTTTTGCAGCATGAGGAAGCCAAGAAAATAAAGACCTATGCTGATGCCCTAAAGCTTCAATATACCATTGACGACGAAAATTCAGATGCCCTCAACTTTATATCGGAATTGATAAAAAACAATGAAACAATCCCTATGATTTTGAGCAACGACATGGGTGAGATAATGGGTACCGTCAATATCGACACTGCCGATGCCAGCGACTTAGATTATCTGAAAGGCCGAATGGAGCGTATGAAGGAGCAGCATGAACCGTTGGAGATAGAATATGTGAAAGGCCGTAAGCAGTTTATCTTCTACGAAAACAGTACTATTCTTAGCTTATTGAAATTTTACCCACTAGTTCAGTTGGCTATTATCACTATTTTTATTTTTCTCAGCTATCTTGCATTCAGTGCATCACGAAGAAGTGAGCAAAATCGTGTGTGGGTGGGGCTGGCAAGAGAAACTGCCCACCAGCTTGGTACCCCAATTAGTAGCATGATGGCTTGGATAGATTATATCAAAGAAGCTGATGAGCATAGCCGTGCTGAAGCCATCGATGAACTTACTAAAGATGTAAGCCGCCTAGAGCTGATCACAGAGCGATTTTCAAAAATAGGCTCAACCCCTGTGTTAAAAATCGAGAACCTCTATGATGTAATGGAACGTAGTGTTGATTACATTGAAAAGCGGGTATCGAAACAAGTACGATTCAGTATAAAATCTACCCATGCAAATATCATGGCCCAACTTAATATATCACTTTTTGATTGGGTGGTGGAAAATCTATGTAAGAATGCCATTGATGCCATGGACGGAAAGGGCAATATATTTATTGATATTCACCAAGACTCTAAACATGCATTCATCGACATAAAAGATACCGGAAAAGGTATTTCAAAAAATAATATTAAGACGGTATTCACACCCGGATTTACTACCAAAAAGCGTGGTTGGGGGCTAGGACTTTCATTGGCCAAACGGATAATAGACAACTATCATGATGGCCAAATATATGTACGAGATTCTGAACTTGGGAAAGGAACAACTTTTCGTATTGTTTTGAAAAAATAATGGCAAGAGTTTTAGCATTCGATGTGGGGCTCAAAAGGATTGGCATTGCAGCTACCGATTCGCTGCAAATAATTGCCTCGGCTGTGACCACTACCTCACCTAGAGAATTGCATACATTTTTGCAAGATTACCTTAAAAAAAATGAGGTGGAAACCTTTGTGCTTGGAAAACCGATGCAGATGAATGGTAGTGATTCCGAATCTATGAAATTGGTTGTACAGGTGCAAGAATGGTTGCAAAAAAACTATCCAGATATTGAAATATGCTTGATGGACGAACGCCTCACATCTCGTATGGCACAACATGCTTTAGTTCAAAGTGGACTCAAAAAAAAAGACCGTCGCCAAAAGGGATTGCTTGATTCTACGGCTGCTACATTAATTTTGCAAACTTTTTTAGAAACACGTAATAACGGATTTATATAATGATATTGCCAATAATAGCTTACGGAGATTCGATACTCCGAAATGTGTCGAAAGAAATTGATAGAATGTTTCCCAATTTGGACGAATTCATAGCCAATATGTATGAAACAATGTATGCCACCAATGGTGTTGGGATTGCAGCCCCCCAATTAGGCATTCCGGCAAGACTTTTTGTTATCGACTCACGTGAAATGTACAATAAGGATGGAATTGAAGGACAAGGACTAAAACAGATTTTTATAAATCCTGAAATAATCAATGAGACAGGGCAAAATTGGGAATATGAGGAAGGCTGTTTGAGCATTCCGGGCATTCGAGAAAATGTGAGGAGAAGGCCCACAATTAAAGTGCGTTTCACCAATGAAAATTGGGAGGACCAAACGACCGAATTCGATGGCTATACTGCTCGCGTAATTCAGCATGAAAATGACCACCTTGATGGAGTATTATTCATTGATAAAATATCGCCTCTGAAAAAGCAATTGATTCGTGGCAAACTAATGGAAATACAACGAGGATGGGTGAAAGTTGACTACCGGATGCGTTTTGCTCGATAATGAATCTTTCGATTTGAAAAATATATATTTTGCTTCCGACTTCCACCTAGGAATGCCCAACCATGCAGACAGTCTGCTGCGGGAGAAACGAATTGTGGCCTGGCTAGAAAGTGTACGACACGATGCAGAAATAATATATCTAGTAGGCGACCTGTTCGATTATTGGTTCGAGTACAAGTCGGTAGTGCCAAAATATTATACTCGTTTTCTAGGCAAGCTTGCTGAACTTACTGATGCTGGCATTTGCATCGAAGTATTTTCAGGTAATCACGATGTTTGGCTATTCGATTATTTTAAAACAGAATTTGGCATCATAGTTCACCACTCACCGATTGAAAGAAATTTTGGGGACAAAAACTTTTACATAGCCCATGGTGATGGGCTTGGGCCCGATGACAAAGGCTATAAGTTTATTAAAAAAATATTTAGGAACAGTGTATGTCAGTGGCTTTTCCGTCAACTGCACCCGGATGTGGGTAGCAGGCTTGCTAAATTTTTCAGCCATAGCAGCCGTTCCGATAGCAAACGGGACGGAGACCATTTGTTTCTCGGAGAAGACAAAGAGTGGCTCATATTTCATAGCAAAGAATTATTGAAATATAAACAGGTTGATTTTTTCATCTACGGCCACCGACATTTGCCTATGCAGCTTGAGATTGGCGACAGTTCAATATTCACCAACTTGGGCGATTGGATTACCCATTTTACCTATGCTGTGTTTGATGGCAAGAAGCTTGAATTGAAGACCTTCAACTCCTGAAATTATAGTTTATTTGTAGCGTCATCAAGTTGTTACGGAACCCGCGATTTGGCTGAAACCAGAGCGTATTGTTCCCTTTACTAATTGATATGACTGAATAGTGAAACCGCACTTCGGCATTCAGTCGTTTGTTTATTTTATATCCTGAACCGCCTTGGGCACCCCATTCCCAATCTTTGAAAGGGTTGCTGCCGTATGCACCTCCATTGAGTGCTATGATATTCTGTCCAATAAGATAGGATGCCGTTAGTCCGCCTACTGCATATACATTTTGCAGCCAATTTGCGTTCAGCCCTTTTATCTTTTGGTAGGGTATATCGTAAGTGAAAAGAAAAGGCAATTCAATGTAGTGGAGTGATACCATGTCCCACAATCCTGTTGGTGGCTCAAACTCTTTGTATGTTTGGCGGCTGCCACGGTTGCTGTAAGCCATTTCGAGCCTAAAACTATAATGTGTTTTGAAACCTGTTTGAGCAAACACTCCTGCCCTAAGACCCAGCTTATCATAGCCGCCTACAAAGTCGCCATCAATTTGACAGGAGTTAAAGCCTAGCAATAGCCCGCCCTCCACCTTTTGAGCATGGCTGTTTTTTATTAAAAAAAAGAAGAAGAAACCAAAGACAAATCTCTTCATGATTTCATGTTCCCGAATTGAAGTGGAACTCCAAAGTCTTCTCGGCGGCACAATGCCATCACTGCTTGCAGGTCGTCAATTTTTTTGCTACTCACTCGGATGATATCGTCCATGATGGCGGGTTGAACTTTCAGGCCACTATCTTTTATTTTCTTCGTAATTTTCTTGGAGGTTTCTTTGTCAATTCCCTCTTTTATTTTGATAGATTTAATTACTGTCTTGCCGCTTGCCTGTGGGGTATCAGTTAGGTCGAAACTCATGGCATCGAAGCCTTGCTTTATGCAACGTGAAATAATGATGTCAACCACTGCATCCACGTGCATTTCTATGTCACTAGTTATTTTAATAGATGAATTTTTCTTGTCAAACTCTATTTCGGAGCCACTGTCTTTCAAGTCGTAGCGAGTGAGCAATTCCTTGCGGGCTGTGTTCAGGCCGTTGTCGAGTTGTTGCAGGTCGGGTTTGTTGCTAATATCTAGGCTTGGCATAGTGGTGTTTTTTTTACGCAAAAGTAAATGATAAACTCCGGGCAACTTTCCCCTTAATTTTGTTGCCTAAGCAAATATGAAAAATAGAATCCTGTCTTCTTTTGTCCTGTTTGCTACAATTGCTTGGCAAGGCTGCAAGCCTGAAAAGAACATTGAAGCCACTATAAAATTTGTACTAACGCATAGTATCAACGGGCAAACTCCAACGATTGACGGAGCTTTGAGCTATACCAACGCAGCTGGTAACATTTTCAACCTAAAAACCCTGAAATACTACTTGAGCAATGTGGTCCTCGTGAACACAGACGGCAGTCGTAAAGAATTGAAAAACTATCAGTTTATCAACCTATCCGATGCTTCTTCACAAAATTTTAGTTTTGAAAAAATACCAAACGGCAGCTATAGCAAGATTGAATTTTATATCGGGGTAGATTCATTGGCCAACTCAACAGGAGTGCATACTGGGGCACTGGATCCTGCAAACCAAATGTATTGGGGTTGGGACTTTGGATACCGCTTTTGGTTGATAGAAGGTATTTATCAGAAAACAAGTTCAATCACCTCGGCCTTTGGTTATCATATCGGCACCGATACAAACTTGGTAAAAATGTCGCTACTCGCCAACTTTAAAATAGATGGAATAGAACGAGTCGTTACCTTGAATTGCAATTTGGATGAATTTTTCAAGGACCCAACTGTTTGGGATATTAAATCGGAGGAAACCAATCACTCATTCCCTGGACAAGAAGCAGGGGCAGCAACTTTAGCCAAAAACATGGCCGACATGTTTAGTGTCGGGAAAATAGAATGAACAAAAAACAAATATTACTACTGAGTTTGTTTGGCTTGTCGGCAATGCTGTTGGTGATTGTGTCGTGCAGAAAAGATCCAAAGATTTTAGAATACAGTCCAACGCCAATTAGTGTGCAATTGCCAGCGGGAGTGAATCCATTTGTAAGTCCATCCGATAATCCACTTACTGCCGAAGGTGTGAAGTTGGGTCGAATGCTTTTTTATGACCCTATCCTTTCGGGAAATAATGGAATGTCGTGTGCCAGTTGCCATAGCCAAAAATTTGGTTTCACTGACCAAGGCCATCAATTCAGCATGGGGATTGATAGCATTTTTGGCGACCGTAACTCTATGCCCATCTTCAATCTTGGTTGGGAGAGGGCAATGTTTTGGGATGGTGGCTCACCAAATTTAGAAACTCAGGTATTGGGGCCATTAAGTTCGCCCTTAGAAATGCACGAAACCATGGCCAATGCGGTCAAGGAGCTGCAAGCTGACCCTAAATACCCAAACTTGTTTTTTGCAGCTTTCGGAAGCGATTCCATTACCTCAAGCATGCTCATGAAAGCAATTGCTCAGTTTGAACGGACTGTGGTATCGTTCAATTCTTATTTTGATAGAACCTATCCTGCCGACAAACAATTTCCTGACCCAAAAAGTAGAGGCATCATCGCATTGAACCCCAAAAATACAATTGAAAGGGGCTATAGAATATTTTCAAAAGAAAACCTACCTAACAGCGGTCACTGCTGGCATTGCCATGGTGCTGACCCTCGTACCAATTTCTTTACCGATTTTGAATACCACTTTAATGGACTTTCCTTTAATGGCTTAGATAGTGGCAGGCAGCGAATCACCCGACTGGAGCGAGACAAGGGATTTTTCAAAACCCCCACCTTGCGAAACTTGGCCTTCACTGCTCCCTACATGCACGATGGCCGTTTCAAAACGCTGGACGAGGTGATAGAACATTATGATCACGGGGCTATGCTTTGGAATACTAACGATGGGCTCGCAAATTTTGATTTGGCCAAACCTATGAACTTTAGCTTTCAGGACAAGGCCGACCTCAAAGCGTTTTTGTTGAGCCTCTCAGATTCCAGTTTATTGACAAACAAGACTTTCAGCAATCCCTTCTGATTTTTTTTTGTGGAATGCTTGTCATGTAATAAATTTGACGGCTTTTTCAAAAATCCAAACGAATGACATCCGTAATTGCAAGCCTTCTTTTAGGGGTATCTAATAATCACCAAAATTTTATTTTTGGACTTGGATTTGATAATTCAAGTTATTCAGAATCAAACCATTCAAATTTTTTCCAGGCCAATGCAACCATGAAGCCCAAATTGGGGTTTGGGTTAAATCAAGCCTTCATTTTTGAAATGGAATAAAATGTTGACCCACCTTGGTAGGTCAACCAAATTATGTAAGCATAGGATAAAAAACTAATAATTAACTAACAAATAAATAAAAATGTATCAAATCTCTACAAAAATGTCTAAAGCAATGTCTGCGGTGTTCACTGCAGTATTTTTGCTTTTGGGGGCTTGGCTTGGCGGCAATGCCGATGCACAGTATTGCACTCCAACAATGTCGAACAAGTGCTGCAACATTGGTAACAAAAGTGTTACTTTCGGAGCCAATCTATCCTATACGATTGCGAATTATCAACAAGCAACTCAGTACTACGATGAATTTAATACTGTGAGTGCTTGTGTGAACGCAGGGAAAAAATACCAGATGGAGGTGACCGTGTGGCCTGGACCATATAGGCAAGCTGTCTGTGTTTGGATTGACTGGAACAAGAATAACACCTTTGATGTTGGAGAGATTCAAATGGATACAAACTCAATAGCACCTGGAAGCACATTATCAGATTCTGTGCTTGTGCCTTCTGGCCAATCTACTGGCGAATACCGTATGAGGGTGATGACTGACTACTATTGGTATTATAGCAATAATGGCCAAGCCTACAACCCATGCCAAGGATATTACTATGGTGATTATATCGACTTTAAGCTTACAGTAGTGAGCAATAGCGGCCTTGATTTGGCTATGGCTTCTATCATTCAACCTACTGTGTTGGCTATTGGCAACAACAACCAAGTTCAATTTTACTACCGCAACGTATCTGCTACAAAAATTGACTCTTTCAGAGCTGGTTACCAATTTAACGGAGGAACACCTTTTATTGAGAAGGTGACAACCAATGGGGGCGGAAATGCACTCGCACTTGCTACATGTGAGCAGGACAACTACTCATTTAGCCAAAATTTCGCAGTATCGACTGCAGGCAACTACGAACTGAAAGTTTGGGTAAGCCATGCCAACGGTACTCAACCAGACGACGACAAGAAAAACGATACCATAACCTATCAAGCTTGCACATCGCTAAGTGGTAATTACACTATTGATGGAAGCAAGGCTAGCAGTGGAAGCAATTACACCAGTTTCGCAGATGCTGGTAAGGCCTTGGGCCAATGTGGTGTATCCGGTCCTGTGACCTTTACCGTTGCTCCGGGCACCTACAGTGAGTCAATGTCAATTCCTGCAATTAATGGTTCATCTTCAGCCAATACCGTAACTTTTAATGGTGTTGATGACTCAACAAGGGTAATTACCTCAAGCAATTCCTACACCATTAGGCTTGACGGTGCAGACTATATAAAAATCAAAAATCTTGGTATTGTAAATACCAGTACTGGATTCTCGGTAGCAATGCACATTACCAAAGAAGGCGACTATAACTATGTTGATAGTTGTACCATTCAATGTAACACTACTGGCCAAGGTATTGGATATGGTGTGTGTTCTAATACAAGCCAATGGACCAGTGGCGATTTCGGTGAATACAATACCATCAATCACACAGAGGTAATTGATGCTTATACTTCATTTGCGTTGCAAGGTACCGGCCAAAACTCCTTGGCTCAAGAGAATAAGATTTTGAATTGCAATGGGCATGGGGCTCGTTACATGGGTCTAATGTGTTATTACCAGAACCTGCCTGAGATGATTGGAAATAAATTTCTTTGCAAAAGCTATTATGGAGCTTACATGTATTTCCCTTCAAATATCATTTTCAATAGAAACGAGGTTACCTCTACCTATTATGGTGTGATGGGTTACTACATGAGCGATGGGCAGTTTAACAATAACATGATTTATGGCAGCCAGTATTATAGTGTGTATGCTTACCAAGCCACTAATATGTTGATGTATCATAATACGGCATTGAACGATCAAGCTACAGGCTACGGCTTTTACATAAACGCAGGTAACGGTATTGATTTCCGTAATAATATTATACAGGCAAATGGCTCTACTGGATATACTCTATATGCTGGTAGTACAGGCTCATTCAATATAGTAGAGTCTAATAATTATTATGCTCCAAACAGTTCAAACTTTGCATACCTCGGTACGGCCTATGCCAATAAGGCCTCTATGATGGCACAGAACGGTTTGAACAATCAAATGTATTCCGAACAATCTAATTTCATTAACACCACTGCTGGAACTTACGACCTCCATCTTTCATCGGCTGTTCAGTCGTTGAGTGGTGATGGAACTACAGGTGTAACTGTGGATATTGATGGTGATGCTCGTTGCACACTTGCTCCATCTTTGGGTTGTGACGAAAGCAAGTTCCCAATCGCTTTACCAGTTTCTAATTTTGCTATTCCTGACACTGCTTACATAGGTAGTCCTTTCAAAGCTTTGAATTCATCAGGACCTAATGAAGGAAAAGGATTTGAATGGTATCTAAATGGTTCAGCCAACTTATTCACGACTTCACGTAATACCGAAGTTACTTTTTATACAACTGGATTGCATTGTATGACATTGAAAACTATCAACTGCAGTGGAAGCCACGATACCACAAAATGTTTGTACATTGTTAATCCTCCAACTAAGCCAGTTGCCGCATTCATTGCTGACAAAAATGTGATAGAGCCAAACGATGAAGTGATTTTTACAGATTTGAGCAGTGTAGGTCCTACTGGATGGGAGTGGACCATAACCCCCGGAACTATTGGAGTTGATTGGGATTACACTCAAGGTGCCGCAAGTAGTAGTCAAAGCCCTTCAGTTCAATTTTTCACCCCAGGCAGTTATGAAATTTGCTTGATTGCCAATAACAATCAAGGCTATGATACCGTTTGTAAGCAAAGTTACATTGATGTGCTTGCTGCAGAGTTCATGTGTCAGAACTCTTCAAGCAATCTTGCTAAAGCTAAGTTTTATGATGATGGTGGCAAAACTGGTAACTACTCAACTGGTCAGGTATGTACATACCTGATTGACCCATGTGCGAAATCGGTAACTCTTACCTTCACGTCATTCCAAACCATAAATAATGTCGGATTCCTTCGTATTTATGATGGTCTTAATGCTGCCACTGGCAAAGCTTACCATACCGGCCAAGGATTTACAGGTAGTAACCTCATTGGCCCATTTACTGCCACTAGTGGTAAAATCTTTCTAGAATGGAGGTCAAATAATCAAGGAGGAAAAGGTTGGGAAGCCAATTGGACTTCAACCCCTGGGAATGTTACTTCACCATCATCTGCCTTCACTGCTAACAAGTCAGGTTGGGTAGGTGGAATTCACAATTTTGATGTAAAGAATTACGACCCAAATTCTACTTATGAATGGACAGACTGCCAAGGAAATAATTATGGATATGGACCTAACCTTCAATATCCTTTCCAAGCTGGAGGCCAATACACGGTTTGCCTTACTGCTACTAACTGTGCTGGCAGCACCACCACCACTGATACAATAACCATTCAGGCTCCAAACGCAGCACCTACTGCCGACTTCAAGGCAAATGTGTCAAGCAATACCAGCTTATGCAATGTTGCTGTGAGCAGCGTAATCAATATTCAGTACGGCGATACTGTGCAACTTCTTGATTTGAGTAATCAAGGAGCCAACCAATGGAGTTGGGATGCGACACCAAGTGCTAATGTAACATGGATTGATGCACCTTCCGATCAGAATCCACGTGTTACATTTACTAAGTCAGGATACTATAGCGTCACACTTGATGCCACCAATGGAATAGGTACTGGAAGCAATACCAAGAATAATTTTATTAAAGTATTACCACCTTATTGTACACCTGCAATTTCGCAAACGGTAAATGATATTAGCATTTCCAGAGTGAAAGTGGGCAGCATTGACAATAACAGTAAGGTCGATCAATTCACCGTTTATAATCAATCGGCTTGTATGGACAGGGGAGCTCGTTACCCTTTCTTAGTGTCACGTGCTAGCAACCAAAATCCAATAAACAGGAAAGTGTGGGCTGACTGGAATCAGGATGGCGACTATACAGATGCAGGTGAACTATTAGCCTCACAGTCTTCAAGCAACTCGCTCAACTGGTTTGATACTCTGAAAGTGCCTGTGAACGCAACTTTAGGTGCTACTCGCTTGCGTATAGGTGTGAGCTTTGGTAACAATAGCAATACTGCCTGTGGCCCTAACAATTTTGGTGAGTTTGAAGAGTACAATATCTTCATCAATGAAGATGTGACACCTCCAATAGTTACCCTGATTGGCAACTCTACTATTACCATAGGCAAATGTGAATCTTATAAAGACTCTTTGGCCAATGGTTGGGATGCTGTGGATGGTTCTGTAAACTATATATTGGTGAGTAACAATGTTGATACTTCGACTATTGGAACTTACACTATAATCTACACTGCTTATGATGCAGCTGGCAACCAAGCCAATAATGTAACTCGTACAGTTTATGTAGTAGCTGACAAGATTGGTCCTGTAATTACGTTGAACGGCAGTTCTCCGATTAGTATTGATGTGAATACTTCATACACTGAACCTGGAGCAACAATAGTAGATGCTTGTGATGGGACACTTCCTTCTAGTGCAATCACTCTGACTGGGACAGTAAATACAGCTGTGCTTGGCACATACACCATTAGCTATGATGGTATGGATAATGTTGGTAATGCTGCCATCACTGTAACACGTACCGTAATTGTAGGGGTATTCACTCCTCCAACTATAACGTTGACAGGTACCAACCCACTCACGTGGCCAGTAGGCACCACATTTGTTGATCCAGGAGTTTCACCTTCAAGTTCATATTATACAAGTGGATTAACAGTTAGCAGTAACGCTGCAACAGCTGTAAACACATACGTCCTTGGTACTTATACCATTACCTATTCCTGCACTGATCCATCAGGTAACACTGGAACTACTACTCGTACTGTAAATGTAACTGATGCTGTGGCACCTACTATTATATTGATTGGAGGAGAGACACTTACAGTGGAAGCAGCCCCAAGTGGCAATTGGGTTGATAAAGGTGCCTATTCAGTTGATAATTACTATCCTAGCATCACAGTGATCCCAGCAGGAACGGTTGACCTGAGCGTAATTAGCACCATTGCTAATCCATATCAGACTATTAGCTACACTGCTACTGATGGATCGGGCAATACATCAACTAAGACCCGTTATGTAGAAGTGAAGAAAACCACCAAGCCTGTGCTTACCGTTGTAGGAAATTCTATTATGAAAATCTGCCGCTGGTCAACCTTTACTGATGCCGGTGTTACAATCACCGACAGCTACTATCCATCAGCTCAGTTGATGCCATTGCTTTCAAAGACTATGTCGGGTATCAATACACAAGGCGAAGGCACTTATGCCATCGGTTATGTGGTTACCGACCCTATGGGCAACAGGTCCGATACTGTGTGGCGTGTGGTTACAGTGGCCTATTGTGCCAATGGTATTGCTCAGATTGAAGAAAACAATGTAAAAGTTTATCCTAACCCTTCAAATGGCATCTTCAATATTGAAATACAGCCAAACACCTACAACAAAGGTTTTGTGATGAACATGAATGGACAGGTTGTAAAGACCTTCAACATTGTGGCTAACAAAATGGAAATGGATTTGAGCACTTTGGCCGATGGCACTTACATATTCAATTTGCAAGGTGAAGCTGGAAGTGTGAAAAAAGTGGTAACACTCACTAAATAAAAATCATTCAATAAACAGGGGAGAAACCTTCTCCCCTGTTTATTTTAACAAATAAAAAATAACAACAACCAACATAATAAAATGTTCAACAACTCTACCTTTATTTGCAAAGCAAAAACTAGCCTATTACTAGCTTGTTTTATGCTTGCAGGTGTTTGGCTCGGCGGCAACGCTTCAGCTCAGCACTGTACACCAACCATGCAAAGCAAATGCTGCAACATGGGAAACAAAAATGTTACTTTTGGTAACAGCATCAACTATACGATAGCGAGTTACAATACTTCTAAAGTGTATTATGATGAATATAGCAACGTAAGTGCATGTGTGACTGCTGGAAGCCAACAGCCAATGGCGGTAACTGTGCAAAGTGGAAACTATCCACAAGCTGTTTGCGTGTGGATAGACTGGAACACCAACAACACGTTTGATGCTGGTGAAATTCAAATGGATACTACCTCCATACCTCAGGGTTCTACATTCTCCGACACCATTGATATTCCTAGTGGCCAATCAAGCGGAAACTACCGCATGCGTGTATTGGTGGATTACTACTACTACTATACTAACCAAAATCAATCCTTCAACCCTTGCCAAGGATACTACTATGGTGACTTTGTTGACTTCAAGATTACTGTAGTGGGCACTAGCGGACTGGATGTTGGCCTTGACAAAGTATTGCAGCCTTCTGTACTGACTATTGGAAACAATAATACCGTTCAGATTGGCTATAAAAACCTTGCGGGCACTACTATTGATTCGTTAAGGGCTGGATACTCGTTCAACGGTGGAAGCCCGGTGATAGAGAAAATAACCAAGAATGCTGTGGGTAACACGTTGGCTTTGCCTACATGCGAAAAGGAAAGCTACACTTTCAACCAAAAGATAACTATTGCTAATGCAGGCAATTATACCTTAAAAGTGTGGGTTAGTCATCCAAACGGCACAGCCCCTGATGACAATAAGAATAACGACACATTAGTTGTAACAGCTTGCACGGCTCTTAGTGGCACTTATACCATTGATGGAAGTAGTGGATCTTCAGGTACCAACTATACCAATTTTACTGATGCTGTAAAGGCATTGAACCAGTGTGGTATAGCGGGGCCAGTGACATTTAATGTTGCAACGGCCACCTATACCGAGAAGGTGTCTATAGGTTCGATTAGCGGTTCTTCGGCAACCAATACTATCACATTCAAGGGTAAAGATTCAACATGTGAGTTGACCAATTCAACAGGTACAACCTTCGTACTTGACGGAGCTGACTATGTGAATGTTCGTAATATGATGATAACCAGTTCAGCCACCACTAATGGCGGGGCTGTAAAACTAACTAACCATGCCGACCACAACTTGTTCGACAGTGTATGGATGGTAGCATCTAGCACCAATTACCCAGTAGTATGTTTTGGTGTAATGGGTGATAACTACTATACCACTGGTGAGTATGGCGACTACAACACTGTATCGAACTCATACCTCGAAGGTGGTTATATTAATTGCATCTTTAATGGTGATTACAATAAAAAAGCAGTTGGCAACAAGGTTGCTAACTCTACAATTTACAAATGTGCACAGTACTTGATGTTCAACCAATATCAAGATAGTTTTCAAATAATAGATAACATTATTGATGCTAGTACTGCTCAATGGTCTTATTGTATTTATTTGGCTGTTTGTACTGAAGTAGACCTAATGCGTAACCAAATAACCGCTAGCTACATGGGGGTTTATGCTTATAACAACGATTACCTTGATATTGTAAACAATAGCCTAGTAAGCAGTGGCTACTATGGCTTTTACAATTACTACAATGACAATGTAAATGTTTGGCACAATAGTATCCTAAATACCAATTCCGGTGTTGGTGCATATGCTTGGTATCAGTATCAAGGCACAGCTCATGATGTGAGAAACAATATTTTTGTAGTTGATGGTACGATATCCTACGCTTTCTATAGCCAAAATGCTGCTCCATTCACGGTAATGGAAGCAAATATCTACAGTGCCTTGAATTCGACTAATTATGTATACATGGCCACTGCCTTTGCTAATAAAGCGGCATTAAAAGGTGCGAACAGCTTGAACAATATAATGTATGATCAATTCCCTAATTGGGTTTCATCGTCAGCTCCTCATAACTTACACCTCACTACTGCCGTGCAGGCTTTGAGTGGTGATGGAACTACTGGAGTAACTGATGACGTGGACGGAGATGCTCGTTGCACATTTGCTCCATCTATCGGTTCAGACGAAAGTAAGTTTCCGCTATCTTCTCCCGTTTCAAACTTTACTATTCCTGATACTGCCTATTTGAATAGCCCTTTCAACTGCCTTAACTCAGCAGGAGCTAACGATGGAAAAGCATTCGATTGGTTTTTGGATGGTTCAGCTGTTTCATATAGCACCAACCGCAATATTGTTGTATCCTTTGCGAGCACTGGAGTTCATTGTGTGAAATTGGAAACTAGAAACTGCACGGCTACGCACGATACTACCAAATGTGTATTCATCACAACTCCCCCTACTCACCCAGCTGCCGACTTTATAGCTGACAAAAATACCGTTGAACCTAGCGATGAAGTAAGTTTTACAGACCTAAGCACAGTAGGCCCTACTACTTGGGATTGGACTATCACTCCTGGAACTTTAGGAGTGGAATGGGATTACACTCAAGGTACATCTAGCAGCAGCCAGAACCCTTTTGTGACATTCTATACCCCTGGCAAATATGACATCTGCTTGGTATCAAGCAACAGCCAAGGTTCTGATACAGTTTGTAAATCAACATACATAGAAGTTTTGTCAATTGACATGATGTGTCAAAATGCGGTAAGTTACTCTCCTAAGAATAATTTCTATGATGATGGTGGCAAAGGTGGAAATTATGCATTGAATCAAACTTGTACCTTCTTGATTGATCCATGTGCATCTACTGTAACCTTGGACTTCACTAAGTTTCAAATTACTAATAATGTAGCATTCTTAAGAATATTTGATGGTACGAGTAACAAAGGCAAAGCTTTCCATAGCGGAAACGGATTTACTGGAACAAGTTCCATTGGACCATTCACCGCTCTTAGTGGCAAAATATACATGGAATGGAAATCAGGCGGCTGGGGTGCTCAGTCAGGATGGGAGGCCCAATGGACTTCTACACCTGGTAATATGAGTGCACCTTCATCAGCATTCCTTACCAACAAAACAGGTTGGGTTGGTGGAAACCATTCATTTTCTGCCAAGAATTATGACCCTAACACAACCTATGAGTGGACTGATTGCCAAGGCAACAGCTACGGATCTGGTCCTAGTTTCGGTTATTCTTTCCAAGCAAATGGCCAATATACAGTATGCTTAACAGCTACCAATTGTGCTGGAACAACTACTACTACTGATACTGTGGTTGTATATGCTCCAACCGCTGCTCCAACCGCCAACTTTATGGCTAACGTGTCAAGTAACACTAACCAGTGCAATGTAGCTGCTGCAAATACTATCAACATTCAATTTGGCGATACTGTGCAATTACTTGACTTGAGTAACCAAGGTGCTAGTTCATGGGCATGGGATGCTACCCCAAGTGGCAATGTGGTTTGGATTGATGCTGTAACCGACCAAAATCCTCGTGTTACATTTAACAAGCTAGGCACATACACTGTGATGCTTGATGCCACCAACGGCATTGGAACAGGAAGCATAACGAAGACTAATTTTATACGTGTGTTAGCTCCTTATTGTACTCCTGCAATCTCGCAAACCGTTAGTGATATCGGAATTACCAGAGTGAAAGTTGCCACTATTGACAATGCCACCAGCGTAAATCTAGCCGATGGTTTTACAAATTATAGCCGTAGCTTCTCATCGTGTGTTGATAGGGGTGCTAAATACCCAATCACCGTTGAACGTAGCTCGAACCAAAACCCTATCAACAGAAAAGTTTGGGTTGACTGGAATCAAGATGGCGACTACACTGATGCTGGTGAAACTGTAGCTTCGCAAGCCTCTACCATGGGCCTTAGCTGGACAGATACTTTGAAAGTGCCTGCCACTGCTACACTTGGAGCTACCCGCATTCGTGTAGGTGTTAGCTTTGGAGGAAATAGCAATATCTCATGTGGCCCTAATAACTTTGGTGAGTTTGAAGAGTATGGCCTGTTTATTACCGAGGACCTTACCCCTCCAGTTATTACACTTCTTGGCAAATCAACTGTTTCAATTGAACAGTGCCAAACATATACCGAAGCCGGTGCAACCGCTTTTGATGCCGTTGACGGTGTTGTTTCAGCTACCCTATCTTCAAACACAGTGAACATGGCTGTTTTGGGTACTTATTATGTAACCTATATCGCAGTTGACGCAGCAGGAAATCAGGCTGTACCTGCTATCAGGACAGTAATCGTTACTGCTGACAACATTGGCCCTGTGATTACCCTGAACGGCAGCAACCCAATGAATGTAGATGTGAACACAAGCTACACCGAGCCAGGTGCTTCTGCTGTTGATGCATGTAGTGGTCAATTGCCAGCTTCTTCACTTACAATAACAGGAAGTGTGAATACTGCAGTGTTGGGAACTTATACCCTTAACTATGATGCAAATGACCCAGCTGGAAATCCAGGTGTAACCGTATCTCGTAAAGTGGTTGTGGGCGTATTCACTCCTCCTACCATTACACTTACTGGTACAAACCCACTCACATGGCCTGTAGGCACTGTCTTTGTTGATCCAGGAGCCTCAGCTTCTAGCACTTATTATACTGCAGGACTCACCGTAACAAGTGATGCTGCTACTGCTGTGAATGCTTACTTACTTGGAACTTATACAGTAACATATAGCTGCACCGACCCTTCAGGAAATACTGGAACTACAACCCGTACCGTGAATGTAACTGATGCAGTTCCTCCTACCATCAACGTGATTGGCGGAGAAACCCTGACAGTAGAAGCAAAAGCCAGTGGAACTTGGACTGACCTTGGTGCCTATGCAGCTGACAACTACTACCCAAGCATCTCAGTAACCCCAAGTGGAAGTGTTGACCTAAGTGTACTTAGCACCGTAGCCAACCCTTACCAAATGATTACCTACACTGCTACGGATGGTTCTGGTAACACAACCACCAAAACTCGCTACGTTGAAGTGAAGAAGACCACCAAGCCTGTGATTAACCTTACTAGTACTAAAGTGGTTCACACTCTTCGTTGGAGGACTTACACCGATGCAGGTGCAAGCACTACAGATACTTACTATCCTTCAGTACAGTTGAACTCTCTTCTGACAAAAACTAACAATGTTGACGTTCAGAATCCAGGAGTATACACTTATGTGTACCACTTGACAGACCCATCAGGTAACACCGCTGATGACGCAACCCGTATTGTTATTGTTGACGAAAACGTAGGTATCTCAGGAGTAGACTTGGAGAAAGACGTAACCTTGTTCCCTAACCCAACTACAGGAGTTTTCAATATCACTATGTCTGCCGATGCAAAAGACATTAGCATAAAAGTGATGAATGCTCTTGGTCAAACCGTGAAAGTGGTTGAAGCCAACAAGGTGAACGGAACAAACTTCTCAGTTGATATGACAGGACACGCAAGCGGCATGTACTTCGTAGCCATCACCAATGGCGACAATATTACCGTGAAGAAGCTGAAACTGCTCGGAAACTGATAGCATTAAAGTTAACTAGAATGAAGAGGCCGCCCTACAAAGGGCGGCCTCTTTTGTTTGAGGGCATTTTTGTATTGGGACGGGTCAATCTCTTTATCTTCGCCGCATGGAATTTAAGAAAGAGATTAAATTGTTTGATGCAGTGATGCTGGTGGCAGGCACCATGATAGGCTCGGGCATCTTCATTGTGAGTGCCGACATAGCCCGCAACCTTGGCTCAGCTGGCTGGGTGATGATGGCTTGGGCTTTGGCAGGAATAATAACGATGGCAGGAGCACTCAGCTATGGCGAACTTTCTGGGATGTTTCCGAAAGCTGGCGGACAATATGTTTATTTGAAAGAAGCCTACGGTCCTATGCTGGCCTTTCTATATGGTTGGACTTTGTTCTTGGTAATCCAAACGGGGACGATCGCGGCGGTAGGGGTGGCTTTTGCTAAATTCAGTGGAGTGCTTTGGCCACAGGTGGGCGAGAACAATATCCTGATGGAAACTGGCAGTTGGAAAATGACAGCTGCACAATTGCTGGCTATTGGACTTACGGTGTTGCTCACTTTCATCAACACCAAAGGAGTACGAAATGGTAAGTGGATACAGAATGTGTTTGGGGTTACCAAAATTGGGGCTTTGTTTATACTTATTGTGGCAGGACTTACCATAGGTTTCAATCCCGAAATATGGAACTACAATTGGAGCAATGCCTGGAATGCAAAACAGACAACGATGAACGGTGAAGGTGTTTCTGCAATCAGCAGTGTGAGTGGCATGGCCTTACCATTTGCAGTGGGCGTGGCTATGGTGGGCAGTCTTTTCAGCAGCGATGCTTGGAACAATGTCACCTTTGCAGGGGCCGAGGTGGTGAACCCACAACGAACCATTGGCCGGGCGTTGGCCATCGGCACAGGGCTGGTTACTATAATCTATTTGTTAGTGAATGTGGTGTACTTGGCCGTGCTACCCTTGGATGGAAACCCAGCAGCAACAGAATATATGCAACGAGGCATAGCCCATGCCCAAAACGACCGCGTAGGCTTTGCTGCGGCACAAGCCATTGGTGGGGGGGGGCTTGCCATTGCAGTAGCCGTACTGATTATGATTAGCACCTTTGGCTGCCAAAATGGGTGCATCCTCTCCGGGGCAAGAGTATATTATAGCATGGCAAACGACGGACTCTTTTTCTCCCCACTTAAAAAGCTGAACAAAAATGCAGTACCAGCCAATGCCCTTTGGCTGCAATGTATCTGGGCTTGCCTGCTTATCCTCAGCGGCAGCTATGGCAACCTGCTCGACTATGTGATGTTTGCAGTCATAGTGTTTTACTTGTTTACTATTGCTGGCATCTTTGTTCTTCGTTTCAAGCGGCCCGAACTACCAAGACCCTACAAGGCTTTTGGCTACCCCATCCTACCGGCTTTGTATATTTTGTTGGCAGGTACGTTCTTGTTTGTACTCTTGGTGAAGAAACCAGAGTACACCCAGCCCGGCCTATTGTTGGTTGCCTTGGGTATCCCGGTCTATTTTCTGTTTAAGCGGTTTTCGAAGGGGTGACTACTCCACATCAAACTTGCTAATCCAGATGCTGCCCTTTTGGCCTTCGTATTTGCCGATGCTGCCTTTTTCCCAAAGGTCAACCAGTATTTTTCTGGCCTCGTCTTTGGGTATATCGCTGAGGAAGGCAAACTCCATGTCGGTCATGCGGGGGAAGGCGGCAAACAGCTTTTGGGGGATGGTGTCAATGGCCTTTTTCTGCACATCGGGCATCAGCTTCTGTATTATTTCCTCAAACTTTTCGTATGTCTGATAGCCTTTGATGATATATTGGTTGTTGGCCCTATTAGAAAAATACAGGGTGGGAAAGTTTGTGACACCAAGCTGTGCGGCCAGGGTTAGGTCTGCTTTGAAATGTTCCTTGGCCCTGCCATCAAAGTCTCGCAACAGGCGGGCTGAGTCGAGCCCCACTTCGATTGCCGCATTTTTGAGGAACTCCCATTTGATGATATTTTTCTTTTCGACAAACACCATTTCCTTGATGCGGCGTAGGAACAGGATGGCCTTGGTGGTGTCCTGCATCTGTGCCGCCTTGAATGCTATGGAGGGCGGGTAGGATGAGTTAAGCGGGTCTTCTATCCACACGTCGCCATCAAGCGGCATCTCATGCAAGGCACTCACTTCTTCCCAATGTTTGGCGGCATCGGAGGGCTTTTGTATCTTGCCTTTGTTATATTTTCCCCACGATGGTAGCAGGCCGCCCATGCAATATTTTATGTTCACATTGTCATCGTATTCTAGTTTTATTTTTCGCAGTGCCGGCTGTATAAGCCAGCAGGTAGAGCATATCGGGTCGGTAAAATATAAAACCTGAATCTCTTTTTTTACCCCTTCAAGGTCGTAATTTCCGTTCTGTTTTATCAGCGGCACAATTATATTGCCGTAGTTTTGGCCAACTGAGTCTAGAAACTGTTTTTTGATTTGGCGACCAAAACTTATGTGTGTATTCACCGCATTCGAACGCAGGTCGTAATATTTTTTGAAAGCTTGCTTATAGTTGTCGGTGATGGACAGGTGGTGGGCAAGGGTGCGGGCATCAAGTATGGCATTGGTGGTGCCCGCACTGGTGAAGGGCAAGGCAAGGTGAGCAGCATCGCCAATCAGCACCACGTTTTGTTTATGAAAAGTGGGCAGCAGGTCGAAGTCGCGGGTGTTCCATACATAGCTTGTTTTGAAATCGTTCGTTTCCAAAATTTTGCCCACAACTTCAGGAAACTCGGCCAATATATTCTTGCAGAATACTTCTAATCCCTCGGGAGTTTCGGTAGAAGGGTCGTAGAGCCTGGCATCGTATTGCATGAACCATACAAACTCAATGTCGGAGGTGGGGATGAGGCCAAAAGCAAGCCCAGCGGTCTTTTTCTTAAACTTGGTAAATATATCTGAATGGGTCTTTGACACTTCCTCGTTGTAGGCAATGCCCACTATTTCCTTTACATCCACTGGAGTGAACTTCACAGGGCCAAAAGTCACTTCACGCACCTTGGAGTAACCACCATCGGCCCCGATGAATATATCGCCATGCTCCACATCCCCATTTTTGAAAACTGCTGCAATAGCCTTTTCTCCTTCATATAAAAAGTGAGAAAAATCGCGTCCTTGCTTGATGAATTCATTTGGCAACAAAGCATACAAAAATCGGATAAGTTCGCTCCGCTTGATGCACTTCCAAGTGGGTAGTTCTAGGTGTTTTATCTCAACTCCTTCTGTGTCCCGCAGGCTGTATCCCCTGATTAACCTACCAGGCAGTTCGGCCTTGTATTCGCTGTTCAGCTCTTTCAAAATGCCAAGTCCATCCGTGTGCATCATGAATGCATGACCATGTATTGGCATCTCCTCGGCCCGCTCGTTCACCACCACTTCTATATTCCGTTGTTTCAAAAATATACCTATGGTCAATCCGGCAATTCCACCCCCTATGATTACTACTTTCATAAAGAATTGATTGTATTTTTTATTCGTGACAATGCTTCCCTAAGTATTTCTTCGGATGTGGCAAAACTAAGACGGATATGTCCCTCGGCCCCATTGCCAAACCACTGTTTAAGACCTGGCACTACTGCTACCTTGGCCTCGTTCAGCAACAGTTCATGAATTTCGGAACCCGACTTTCCAGTCCCTTCAATATTTGCAAAAGCTACATAACATCCATCAGGAGAAATGCAGCGAAAACCGGGAATGGAGTTGAGTTCATCTACGCATATATCTCGCATGGCTTGCAGGTGTTTCAAAAAGCCATCAAGCCAATACCCACATTGGTTGAGTGCTGTGGTGGCTGCTATTTGCGAAAGCACATTGGCTCCATGTATAGTTGAATTATGCAGGGAAGCATCCAACAGTTTGGTATACTGTTCTTTGTTACTCGCCATCACCATGCCGATACGCAAACCCGCCAACCCGTATGATTTGCTGAAACCACTAATGGTCACCGTGCAGTTTCTTATTTCTTTGTTGATGCTGGCAATGCTCACATATTTATTGGGAACAAAAACAATGTTGCTCCAAATTTCATCAGAAAGGATGATGAGCTTGTGACGGATGGCAATATCACCCAATTGCACTAGTTCTTCTTGGGTGAATACTTTGCCGGTTGGATTCAGCGGATTGCACAAGCATATCATTCGCGTTTTTGGGGTAATCAGTTGCTCTAACTTCTCAAAATCAACGGGAGCTGTGCCGGCAGGTATGGCTAGCGGAACGGCAATGCCACCAACCGATTCGATGGAATAGCGAAAGAGGAAATCAACGGGGTCGAAGATGATGGCTTCATCGCCCGGTGCTAAAAAAGCTTTACAAGTCAAGTATATCCCAAAGGCAGCACTGTCCACCGGAAATATGAGGTCAGCAGACGTAGGAATATTTCTTTTAGTACGAAAAAAATTAGCGAGGCTTTCTTTGCATTCGGGCAGTCCATCGGGCGGTGCATAGCAATAGTAGCGGTCTTTGGCAAAGTTGGCAACGGCCTCGGCTATCTCTGGGGCACTCGGAAAGTCAGGGTCGGCAGCAGTAAGTGGGATTACACCCTCAGGCACAGTAGCCCAACGCAGGTTGTAGGCTCGTTTTTTTAGTATAGGTAAGTTGACGGAATTGTGTTGGAACATAAAGTAGGGAGGGAGGGGGTTCCGTATTTCGTGAGATACTGTTTGGCTTTGGTGAAGATTTTTCTAGATTGATACTTTCAGGCTAATTCAGTTTTGAGAGTAGCTCCACCACCTTATAGGTAACTAATGGCTTAATAAGAAAATCGGAAACCACACGGATGCTTTTAGCCCGCTCAATATCGTGAGGCGAAATGCTGGATGTGGTTACATATAAGGCAATGTCTTTTCCCAAGCGAGGCTGCATCTGCATGTATTCTTCCAGAAAAGCCCAGCCATCCATTACTGGCATACTCAGGTCAAGAAAAATAATATCGGGAAACAAATCTGCATGACCCACAATTTCTTCAAAATATTCGATGGCCTCCAGCCCGTCATTGAACACTTTGATGTCAGTCAAAAAATTGCTTGCTTCAATCGTTTTCTTAACTAAGAAGACGCTAATTGAATCGTCTTCAATTAGGAAAATTCTTTTGAAAGGTTTCATATTTTTTGTTTTTTGAATTCGATGAAAAAAGTAGAGCCTTGGTCCGGGGTGCTTTCAGCCCAAATTCTGCCACCCATTGCATCTACCTGTGTTTTGGTCATGAATAGCCCAATGCCTTTGGCATTTGGATGGCGATGGAAAACTTTACCAATTTTGAATATACTGTCTTTGTGTTTTACTAGGTCAATGCCCAAACCATTATCACTTACCGATAATATGATGCTGTCGCCTTCCCTTTTCGACTCCAGCCTAATGAGGGGTGTTCTTACCGGGGATTTGTATTTGAGGGCGTTGCCCACTAAATTTTGAAATATGCTGTGAAGGTATTTTGATGGAAAATTTATCGAAACTGCATCATAAAAGTTCTTCTCGATGACGCCGCCACATGCTGATATTTCTAATTCCAGCCCACCTAATGCCCGTTGTAGACAATCCTCGAGTAATATGTCTTCCGAACTTATTTCATGATCTTGCCTTATCTGGATAGATTCCACCAGCTCGTTGAAGGTGTTGTGTAGGTTATTTATCACTGGGTTTAGTTTCGAAATGAGCAGCTTCTTTTCGTCTTCGTCAGTGCTCTGCTCTATAAAATTTGCCAGCATTGCCATATTCACTAATGGTGCCCTCAGGTTGTGTGACACTATGTTGCAGAAATCAACTAGTTGCGTGTTTTGGGAAGAAAGTTGATTAAGGATAGCGGTCTGTTTTTCTTCCAACAGTTTACGTTCCGTAATGTCGATGCCGAAGCCAATCACCATGCTTATTTCCCGCTTCTCGTTGAACACGGGGAACAGCCTCCGCAGGTGTGTAATTGTGTGGCCATTTGGGTCTTTTATGCTGTCTTCCCAGCGTATTTCCTTGGCCGATTTTTTTATTTCCAAAAACTGCTCCCGCCTCAATTTGGCTACTGAGTCGTCACGGTTTCGGTATTCAGCATATTCGAAGTCGTCCTTGCCGATGATATACTTCCGGAGTTCCTCGTTTTCGATGGCTTTGGGGTTCACAAATATGTATTTGTGGTTGGCATCAAACACAGCTATGTCAGTGGGAATGCAGTTGAGAATGTTCTCGTAAAATTCCTTTTGCTTGTCCAGTTTGTCTCTTACCTGATTACGTTCCGTAATGTCGATGGCAAAACCGATAAGGAACGTTTTGCCGTTGATGGCGGCGTGTGATATACCCAGGTTTATCTCAAACTCAGCTAGGTTTTTTCGTTGAGCAACAATTTCCATTGTTTCACTCACAAGTTGGCCTTGGCTACTCTGTTTTATCATCTTCAGGTAAGGCTCGCAGTTGTGGTCGGGCAGGCATATATTGTGAAAATAACAGCCGATTGCTTCAGTAGCACTCCAACCAAAAATAATCTCAGCTTTTGGATTCCAATGCATGATTACGCCCAGTTCATCCATTACTATCACCGCATCATTGGTATTGTGAAATAAGGTATCCATCAATTGAATATTGTTAGCCCTATCCTTTTCGCCATCAGCATCACTTGCCTTTGCATCTCAAGCATATCCACCGCTTGCTGTCCCAATACATGAATCCCTTCAATCTGCCTCGGCGTTAAGGTGCGGGGCAAGTTTACCATGTGTTCCAGGTTGGCCGATGCACGGCTATCAACCATTTGGAGCTGCAATCCCTCAGTTTCAGTTACAAGGTTAGGACTTTCTTTCATCTTCGGGTAATCAGATAGTTACTACTACACAATGCTTTCTTAATTAATGCCACAAAGGGAATGCTATTTTATACACTAATGAGTGTTTAATTTTTAACTATTAAGAATTGTTAAATGAATTTGTCTATTTTTCTGAACTCGTATTTGTTTGTCAGAATGATTATTGCTTCACAAACTTTAAGGTTTCGCCATTCACCCTCACCAAATAAATGCCCGCCTTCAGCCCCGAAACTGGTAGGCTCACCTGCTGCTGCCCAGTGCCATTTGCCGCTAGGCTCAAACACTCCTTGCCACAGGCATCATATATTTTAAGTTGGGTAGGGGTGAGGCTATAAAAAGTAAGCACTGCATCATAGCCTGTTGGGTTTGGATAAAGGCTCAAGTTTGTTATATTTGACATGGCTATACCAACACCAGCTGAGGCCACAAATTTTGTACGCATGGTTTTGGTTACTACTGTTCCGCCTAACCCTTTATTATCACGGCGGCTAGTTTCCATCATCCAGCCACGTGTGCCGCTCACCCCCCACAAAAACCTTCTTTCAACGAAATCTTGTGTAACAAAGCTGCCAAAGGCCGATTTCGTGGAATCAATCTGTTGGGATTCTATTTCAATTAAGATTGCATTGTTGTATGTCATATTAGGTGTTTTCAAGGTACCACTACCTCTGTAGTAGGTATTTACTTGTCCATTGCGGTAGTTAGTGGTGCCAAAAGACCCGGCAGCCGATGCTCCATACGTATCTGTTTTGCTGCTACCTGAGGCAAAAGGGTAGTCCATTAGTTTCTCGTTGTCAGCGTAAGGCATTGTTACCCCAAAAGCACCGCCACTTTGGTCGGTCCCAATAATGGTAAGGCTACTGCCATTGCGAGTATAGTAGATTGTGTTCTTTACAGCTCCTGCAGTGGTTTGCTCCGCAATGTTGCTGCCGCTGAACTTGCTGCCGTTGGTGGTTTTGCTTGGGTCAACAAATAGAATATTGGTTTTGGTTCCAGCAAAGCTCACTGCCGAATAATCCCACGTTTGCCCGCTGCCAAACGAAGGCACGGCATAGGCGGAGGTATCACCGTTCACCATTGACAAGGTATCGCCTACCAATGGAAACTCATTGGCTGTGAGGCTTTGCGAAAAAGAAATGAAGGGGGCTGCAAGCAGCAATGCGGTAAGTAGTTTTTTGTGCATGTGATAAGTAATTGTTGTGGCAAATATATCCCAAAACAGCATAATTAATTGACTTAACAGACTTTATTTTTAATAATCAAATTAATTCATCAAATGTTCAATATTTTTTTATTCGTGGTACTGTTCTTTGATTAGTCCTAATGAAGACAAAGGAGGCAGCGTTGGGGAATAATAAAGGAGCTGGAAATGCATAGACGGGCATTTGTAAAATGAAAATGTCCTATTGGCTGTTCATTGCCGTTAATAAGATAACAAGTTCTTTACTTTTGCTGGCAACTACATAATGGAGCAATGAATAAAAACATACTACTACTCATCCTACTTGTTTTTTCATTCCTTGGGAAAGCACAACACACATTTTCTATCGTGGCAGTCGACTCGGTCACTGGCGAAATCGGGAGTGCCGGAGCTACTTGCGGAGATAGCATCATCTGGGTTGGAACTCCTGGAGCAAAACTCATAAGTGATGTTATTCCAGGCAAGGGTGCAATCCACACCCAATCATACCATGATGTCACAAACCAAGCCAATGCACACACACGGATGTTGGCAGGCGACAATCCGCAAACAATAATCACTTGGCTGGTAAGTAATGATGTAGATGGGGATTCAACTATCCGTCAATATGGAGTTATTGATTACAATGCCGGGCATCCACGCAGTGCAGCTTTCACCGGAAGCGGTTGTTTCAATTACAAAAACCATGTCCTCGGTCCTAACTATGCTATACAAGGGAATATATTGCTAGGGCAAAAAATACTCGACTCGATGGAAGCCAGATTCAATAGAACGAAGGGAACACTAGCTGACAAACTTATGGAAGCTATGCAAGGAGCAAAAGTGGTAGGGGCTGATACTCGGTGCACAGGCAACGGCACAAGTTCGCTTTCTGCATTTATGAGGGTCGCAAAACCTACCGACAACTCCTCCGCACTCTACCTCGATATAAACATTGCAGGAACTGCCCAAGGAGCCGAACCTATTGATAAGCTGCAAGCCAAATACAATGCTTGGAAAAAGGTTGTAGGTTTCAGCAATACTCCTGTATTGGATATTATCCTTTCCCCAAATCCAAGCAATGGAATAGTACAGATAGAAATGAATGGCTTCTCTTCTAACAAGATTGAAATAGTTGGATTGCTTGGCCAAGTGCTTCAAAGCAAATCAGTTGCTTCTTCCATTGTAGAAGTTGATTTGACCAAGTTTCAGTCGGGCATTTATTTTATGAACTTTTACAAAGATGGTTTGAAGCTTGGTTCAAAGAAAGTAGTGAAGCAGTAATTGTCTAGCGAAAACGCATAATCAAAGGTAAAAAAACAAAGCTTCCGTCATTGCGAACCCCTTGCAGAATTTACTTTTTGTGTCGAATTTACTGGGGTGAAGCAATCCCCTCTTATACCGGAGAAAGCTCCTTCCCAAGAGTTGGGAGATTGCTTCGTTGTTGCTATCGCAACAATCTCGCAATGACGTTAAATTTTGTAAAAGGTCTAACCCCCCAAACCTCAGTCAAAAACTATTTAGAACAAAAATAAATTACATTTTGCTGACAATGAATTTTTAGGTTGCGGTTCGGTTAATATCTTTGCCGCCCGAAAAGCGGGAGTAACTTGATTTTATTGACTTTCTAATCGTTTAATAATCAAAAAGTTTCCCAAACTAATAGCCCAAGAAAGAACCTACAATGAAGATTCAATCCAGGTCCCTTACGCTAATTCTGGCGTTCCTGTTTTCCCTATCCACAAGTTTTGCCCAAAGCGTAGAAGAAGGCAAAAAACTGTTTGATGCCAACTGTACTGCTTGCCATGCGGTACATAAAGAAGTGGTAGGCCCACCGCTGAAAGACGTACACAAACGTCGCGATGAAGCATGGCTTATCAAGTGGGTGAAAAACTCATCGGCAGTGGTGAAAAGCGGCGATGCTTATGCCAACGCCATCTTCAAAAAATACAACGAACAGGTGATGCAATCGTTCGGCAGCTTAAAGGATGCTGAGATAAAAAGCCTGCTGGCATACATCAAGGACGAGAGCGGGAAAGCACCCGCACCTGTTCCCGGAGCAACTGCCTCTACAACTGGTGGAACTAATGAAGGTTCAGGCAGCGGTTCATTCTTCACCCCAACTACCTTAGTTGTAGGCATTGGGATATTATTGATGCTGTTGCTTATCTGGTTCATGTTGGGGCGGGTGAAGCATTTGTTGGAAGAAAAAATTTATGTGCAGAAACCAGAACTGCGTCCTGAGAACTACGAATTCAAATTCTTCCGCGATACCTTTTGGCCTTGGTTCCGTGGCTTGAACAAAACAGTAGCTACTATCATGGGTGTTTTGATTTTCACTATCCTCTTTGCTATTCCTTCCAGCTTCAATTATGCAAATACAGAAGTAGGTGTTCAGAAAGGTTACTCGCCTTCGCAGCCTATCAACTTCTCACACAAAATACACGCAGGCGACTTTAAGATTGACTGCAAATACTGCCACTATTCGGTAGAGAAAAGCAAGCAGGCCAGCATTCCATCGGCAAGTACCTGTATGAACTGCCACAGCTATGTGCAAGCCAAAGAGAAATACAACGGTAAGATTTCGCCTGAGATAAACAAGATTTACACGGCAGTGGGCTTCAATCCTGAAACCAAAAAATATGATGGCCCGCAGAAACCTATCAAGTGGGTACGCATACACAACCTACCCGACCATGCTGTATTTAATCACAGCACCCATGTGAAGGTAGGCAAAGTGGCATGCCAAAAATGCCACGGCGAAGTGCAGGAGATGGAGAAAGTGTATCAACGCAACAGCTTGCAAATGGGATGGTGTATCGCTTGCCACAAAGAGAGCAACATAGACTTGGCCAACAATGCATACTACAGCAAACTTCACGAACGAATGAAGAAAGAAGGCAAGACCGAAGTAAAAGTAGCTGAAAACGGCGGACTTGAATGCTCTAAATGCCACTATTGATATTCACCAGAAAAATATAACAAGCACTTAACGATGGAACAAAAACAATATTGGAGAGGACTGGAGGAGCTCAATCCTTCGCCTGAATTTCTTGCCCAAAACAAGAACGAGTTCATGGAAGGCATCCCAATGGATGAAGCCTTGAACGAAAGTGCCGAAAGCCTCGGACTGAACAGCAATCGCCGCGATTTCCTGAAATTCTTCGGATTTAGTGTGGGTGCGGTGGCTTTGGCTGCCTGCAATACCACGCCGATAAAGAACGTAATCCCTTACGTGACCAAGCCTGAGAACATTACCCCTGGAGTGCCTTTGTATTATGCCTCAACTTGCGGTGCTTGCTCTACCGGTTGCGGTATTTTGGTAAAAACAAGGGAAGGCCGCCCCATCAAAGTGGATGGCAACGAATTGACATTTAATAAGGGTGCTGTATGTGCCCAAGGTCAAGCATCAGTGCTGACCATGTACGATAACCACCGGAACAAGACAGCGATGATCGGCGGCAAGCAAGCTAAATGGGAACAGCTTGACCTGGAAGTGTTGGCCGGACTGAATGAAGCCACTGCATCAGGTAGAAAGATTGCCGTAGTTTCAGGTAGCTTGAACAGCCCTTCTACCAACCGTGCGATTGCTGAATTCGTGGCCAAATACAAGAATGCTGAGCATGTACTGTATGATGCCGTATCGGCTTCAGGCATGTTGAATGCCAACAAAGAATGTTTCGGAAAAGCAGTAGTGCCAAGCTATCACTTTGAGAAAGCCAAAGTAATAGTGAGTTTTGGTGCCGACTTTTTGGGCACATGGATTTCGCCAGTGGAATATACCAAAGCATGGGTGACCAACCGCAAGCTGAACGAAAAGAAAGAGATGAGCCGCCACATCCATTTTGAAAGTAACCTGAGTGTAACTGGTTCAAATGCCGATGTGCGTATCCCTTTAAAGCCTTCGCAGATCGGCACTGCCGTTGTCGCTATGTACAACGAGATAGCCAAACAACTTGGACAAAAACTGATCGATGCTCCAGCCTTCAACACGGCCCTGAATACTATATCAACTACTGCCACCGAATTGGTGAATGCCAAAGGCGAAAGTTTGGTGGTATGTGGTAGCAACGATGTGGATGTACAAGTAGTTGTGAACGCAATCAATACCATGCTGGGCAATATTGGAACCACCATTGATTTTGATAACCACAGCAATCAACTCAATGCAATGGATGCAGGCTTTGATAAACTAGTGGACGAAATGAACGCTGGAACTGTAGCTGCGGTAATATTTTACAATGCAAACCCCGTGTATAGTTACCACAGTGCAGCCAAACTGAAAGAAGGATTGAAGAAAGTGAAGCTGACCGTAGCTACCTCGTATGGAATGGATGAAACGGCTTCTGCGGTGAAGTATATTGCTCCTGACCATCACTACCTCGAAAGCTGGAACGACCATGAGCCCAAAGCAGGCGAATTCCAACTGACTCAGCCTACCATCACCAAAGTATTTGATACACGCCAAGCACAAGAGAGTATACTTTCTTGGGCTGGAAATACCTCTGATTTTTATACATACATTAAAGATACCTGGAAGCCAAATATGCCGGGAGATTTCACCACTGCTTGGAACCAAGCCCTGCATGATGGTGTTACTAAAATGACTCCTGCTGCTGCCAAGGCTATTAGTTTTGGTGGTGATGTAGCCAAGGCTGGTGCTGAAGCTGCTTCTTACAAAGGTGGTGCATTGGAACTTTCGGTATATGAAAAGATAGCCATTGGTGATGGCTCACAATCGAACAACCCTTGGTTGCAAGAGCTGCCTGACCCTATTACCAAAGCTTGTTGGGATAATTACGCTGCCATAAACAAAGCGACAGCCGATGAACTGAAACTAAAAGACGGTGACTTGGTGAGTGTGAAAGCTGGCAACATGACAATAGATTCTATACCTGTCATTGTACAACCAGGGCAGGTGCGTGGCACGGTGTCTATTGCCCTTGGCTACGGACGCAATAGCAGCCTCAGCAATGTTTCGGATGGTGTAGGTAAAAATGTATATGGTTTCCGGATGAGCAAAAACGGAAACACCCTTGGCATGAACGGAAACGTGACGGTGACCAAGGTTGGCGATGGCTATACCATTGCCCAAACACAGACCCACCACACGATAGAAGGCCGTGATTACCTGAAAGAAACCACCCTCGACCGCTGGACAAAAGACCCTAAATCGAACAACCAAAGCCATGCACATATAGTGAGTTTGTGGGATGAGAAAGATTATAAAGGACACCGCTGGGCTATGGCTATTGACCTGAACGCTTGTACCGGTTGCGGTGCTTGTGTGATTGCCTGCCAAGCGGAGAACAACGTATCAGTGGTTGGCCGAGACGAAGTTATACGTGGCCGAGAAATGCACTGGATACGTATTGACCGTTACTATTCATTTACCGATAAGGGCTTGACTACCAAAGGCAGCAAACGATATACCCGCGAAAAGGAAATAGACAAGGACGTGAAGGATTGGGAGAACGTAAGTGTTACCTTCCAGCCTGTTATGTGCCAACATTGTGCCCATGCTTCTTGCGAATCGGTATGCCCTGTGTTGGCTACCACACACAGCAGCGAAGGGCTCAACCAAATGACCTACAACCGTTGTATTGGTACGAAGTATTGTGCCAACAACTGCCCGTACAAAGTGAGAAGGTTCAACTGGTTCCGCTATGCCGCCAACGATAACTTTGACTACAACCTGAACAACGACCTAGGCCGCATGGTACTCAATCCTGATGTGACCGTACGTTCAAGGGGTGTGATGGAGAAATGCTCTTTCTGTGTACAGAAAATAAATCTCGGGAAATTGGTTGCTAAACGTGAAAGCCGTGAACTAAAGAAAGACGAGATAAAGACCGCCTGCCAAGTTGCCTGCCCAGCCAATGCTATTGTGTTTGGCGACCGCAACAATCCAGAGAGTGAAATCAGCAAATTGTTTTGGAATCAACGCGAATACGAATTGATGACGGACGAGGAAAAAGGCAAGACAAAAGAATACTTAGAGCCTTTGTTGGCCGGCATGAGCCAAATGGACACAGACAACGCCAGCCGTTCATTTGCTATGTTGGAAGAGATAAACATGAAGCCCTCGGTAAAGTATATGACCAAGGTGCGTAACCGTGTAGACGCCTCGATAGAAGAAGAAGTAGCCTGGGACAAGCACCTGCAAGACTTTGCTGATAAGAAACATGCCAAGGAACACGCCAAAGAGCATAAAGCTACCGGCCACGGCGAAGGGCATGAAGAGCACAAAGAAGAAGGACATCATTAAGGGAGGCTGAGGGATCCCGATAGCTATCGGGACGAACCATAGCTAATGGATGATGTTAACTACTGACATTTTAGATACCAAAACCCCGGCGATACGCTGGGGTTTTTAGTTTTGCAGTGCGATCGGATTATTGCTGGGTTGAAATAACTTGATAGCACTTGAATTAAGGCAAAATG
>SHWZ01000053.1 GCA_009693575.1 Flavobacteriaceae bacterium
ATGGCCTACCTCAAAGATCTTATCCAACATGATGTGTTGGTGAAACTGGACGTAAGCTTGATAGACGAAAGGTATATTGAGTTGCGAGGATGCAAGTAGTGGAGTTTTGATATGTTGGATTAGTTGGAGTCGTTGACTCGTGAAACGGGTTGCTTACGAATAAACATATTAACGATTTAACGTTTCATTTCGGTGTATACACCAGCCCAATTCTGTGCAGGTTGCCTAGCCTAGCTTTGTTGTTGAAACTATAATCCAATCGGATGCAGCCGATGCGTTTCAACATGTTCAGGCCGAAGCCTAGGCCGGGCAACCCGCCTTCATCGGCACCAAACTCATAGCCGCTTCGGAATATCAATAACTTCTTCCAAGTATATTCTGCTCCGAGCGAAAAGGTTTCATTATTGTCAGTATAATGGTTCAATTGACCGCTCAAGGTTAACACATTGTTGCCTTTACTAATGGGGTCGAAAGCAGCACCCAGCCTAAAGATACTTGGCACCGATACACGCTGAAAATCAGTGGTGTCGATTTGCCCGCTGAATTTCAGAATCTCTAACTTTCCAGTAGGTTTCACGTTTGCTCCATAGTTGCTGATGGCTACTGCAAAGCGGGCATTCTTTACACCTACATTATACTTGAAACCCAAATCAAAAAGGAGGTTGTTTGTAGTCACTGATGCAATGCCTTCGTAGGCCCATTTGGCCATCACTCCGTAGCTGAAATGGTCCGTGAGTTCTTGGGCATAGCTGATGCCAACAGTGAGGCAGTTAAGTGAAAAAGTCCTGCCAGTGCCAACGGGCTGAAACTCGGTGGTTTCCTGCATTTGGCCAAAGTCAATGGAGTTAACCATCAGCCCCCAATATTTGCTTGTTTTCTTTTTGTATATCAACGAAAACTGACTGATTTTGCTACCTGCAAAGTAGTTGCCTACCCCCAGCCCAACTTGGTATTTCTTTTCGGAAGATACAATACCAGCATTGTTCCAGTAGAGTGCGGTGGCATCGTTGGCCACGGCCACAAAAGCTCCTCCCATGGCAGCAGATCGGGCATCTGGATATATTTTGAGGAACTGCATTCCGGCAGTGCCTGTGCGGCTATTGCCAAAGCTGGGCAGCACTTGGGCTTGCAACTGCAAACTAGAAACAAAAAACAAAAAACTGCATGCGTACCTCATTCGGGCTGCAAAATAGGGCTGGCGTATTTTTCTTAGGTAATCGAATGGGATTTCTTCCACAGACATGTCACATTTAGGTTGTCGAAGTGTCAAACCCCATCCTTTTCACATCCTCCCAAAAATTCGGATACGACTTCTCCACCACATTGGGGTTCTCAACCTCTACAGGAAACAATATGCCCAAGGCTGCGAAGGCCATGGCAAGGCGGTGGTCGGAGTGGGTTTGCAGGAGGAGAGCGGGAAGCGGGGAGTGGGGAGTATTTAATTCATTTTTTGGTATATATTTCAAACTATTGTCTTCTAGGTTCCAACTTCCAACTTCCAGTTTCCCCAGTTCTTCCGCAATCGCTTTTCCTCTATCCGATTCTTTATGTTTTATGTTTCCAATTCCATGCAGTTCGGCTGGGATGTCAAGACCAAAGCAGGCCACAGCCACAGCGGGCACAAGGTCGGGGCAAGCCTGGAATGAATGTGAGAATGGTTGATTTGGCGATTTGGTAATTTGGTAATTTGGTGATCCGTTAATGTCAGGCTGAGCGAAGTCGAAGCCCGGTGATTTGATAATGGCAATACCCTTTTCGGATTGAGTCGTTTCAACACCAAGTTTAGCAAATATTTTTGCACAAACGGCATCCCCTTGCAGGCTATCTAATCGCAGGCCGGGCAAGTATATCTCCGCATCTTCGCTCAGTGCGGCCATGCAGTACCAGTAGGAGGCGGATGACCAGTCGGGAGCAATTACGAATTGAGAATTGGGAATTACGAATTTTGTAAAAATAGTAAAGTTGTTTAAGTTGGCATCGAAAGTTATATCCAGACCACATTGTTGCATCAGTTTTTCGGTCATCTGGATATATGGGAGCGAAGTAACTAATCCTTCCAGTTGAAGGCCAAGTCCTTTGGGCAATGCTGGGCCAATCATCATCAAGGCACTGGCATACTGACTGCTTAGGCTGCCGTCGATGCTCACCTTGCCACCTTCCAACTTTTTCCCGCGAATGAGTAGGGGCGGGAAACCTTCGTTTTTGGTATATTCAATGTCAGCCCCCAATTGCCGAAGTGCATCAACTAGCGGGGCTATGGGCCGTTGCTGCATCCGTTCTGTACCAGTGAGCAAAAACTGTCCGGGAGTGATGGCCAACACTGCCGCTAGAAACCGCATGGCTGTGCCACAATCTGCCACATCTATCGTGCAAAGTTCAGCTTCGTTTCGTTGGCTTATTTGTGCAAGTGCCGCTTGCAGCACCAGTGTATCCGACGACTGCGAAAGGTTTTCAATTGCAATGCCCTTATACAAATGCTGCAATACCAACAGCCTGTTGCTGATACTCTTGGAGGGCGGAAGGTGAATAGTCCCCTTTAGTTTTCGTGTTGGGTGAAAAACCGTTGCGTACTGCATTTGAGTTGCAAAGATGGCGGGTTTTGGCGGTAGCCTACTTTTGCCCCCATGCTTTCCCTTTTCTTAGCTCGTAAACTGAGGCTGCAAGGCAGTTTTACTACTGCTATTTTGCGGTTAGCCGTGGCTGCCATTGGGCTTAGTGTGTCCGTCATGCTGGCTTCTGTGTGCATTGTTCGGGGTTTCAGGCATGAGATACGCAGCAAGGTGACAGGCTTTGCCAGCCATGTGCAGATAAGCACCGCCCGCGAAAACGATACATACGAAACCATACCTATTGTCTGCGATGAACTCCTCCTTGATTCGCTGAGCAAACTTCCAGGGGTAGCCGCTGCCCAACCTTATGCTTACAAGCCGGGCATCATCAAAACCAAGGAAGCCTTGGAGGGCATTGTTCTGAAAGGGCTAAGCCCCCGCCATAGCCTAAAATTTTTTGCAGAAAATATGGTGGCAGGCAAGCTGCCTAATCTGGCCCTAGATTCTATTCCGAACAAAGACCTGCTGCTGAGCCAAACTACTGCAAGCCGTATGGGGCTAAGCACGGGCAGCAAGGTGAACATATACTTTGCGGGTGAGCGGCTAAAGGCAAGGCCATTCATCGTTTGCGGCATTTATGAAACTGGCCTGGAGGAATTTGACAAGACTTTCGCCTTGTGCCAACTGGGGCATATAAACAAGCTTAACAACTGGCTGCCCGATGAAGCATCGGGGGTGGAACTGCTACTGGACGACCCAGAACAGACGGAAGTCATCACCGAAAATATCCATACCAACTTGCCTCCAGAGCTTTCGGCTAAAAGCATGTACGAACTATACCCACAGATATTTGAATGGCTGGCCTTGGTAGATTCGAATGTGTATATATTACTGGCATTAATGAGTGGGGTGGCCATTATTTCCATCATTACGGCATTGATTGTTTTGTTAATCGAACGCACCCCTATGGTTGGCTTGTTGAAGAGCTTGGGGGCAAGCAATAGCCTTATACGCAGGGTGTTCATGGCCTTGGGCGGCAGGTTAGTTCTAGGAGGTTTGTTTTGGGGCAATTTATGCGGTCTGGCCATCTGCTTTTTGCAAAGGGAATATCATTTCATCAGCCTCGACCAAAGCAGCTACTACATGCGTTTTGTACCTGTCAGCATTCAGTGGCCTGATGTGCTAACAATAAATCTAGGGTGCTTTGTGGTTTGCTACTTGTTCCTCATTATCCCGGCTGCCGTTATTGGAAGGGTCAGTCCACTGTCGGCGATAAAATTTAGATGAAGGGATGTTGATTCTTTGAATGGTTTATTGGTGGCAAATGGGTGTAATCCGTGGTTCAAAAATCTGCGTTAATCTGCAAGAAAACAAAGGACTGCTCCACAAGTCATGCAACATATATCTTTGAATCTTAAATTTAAGGGCAGCTTTTCACCAAACCATAGCAAACAAAAATTTTGTCATTTAAGATTGCTTGCCTTTCTTTACTCCACTTATCTAACAAAAAATAAAGTACTATGAAAAAACTCATCCTATCCTTTGCCTTTGCAGCAGGCGTTACCACCCTCAATGCACAGAATATGTGCGACGACGTAATGTCTGTTTCAGGACATGGGATGCCCGCAGTGGCTTGAAAAGTAACACGCAAATGAATGCGGTGAAAAAGTATTTCATGGACAGTAAGTGTTAGGCAAATGTAATACATTTACCCCCCCAACACCTGCTTCGCAATCCCCGGCCCTTGGTAGATGAAACCCGTGTAAATCTGTACCAAAGAAGCCCCAGCATCTGTTTTGGTTTTAGCATCTGCGGCACTTGAAATACCTCCCACGCCAATAATTGGGAATCGTCCTTCACTTTTTTGGTGCAAGTAAGCAACAACTTCGGTCGAGGGTTTCTCCATCGGCTTGCCACTGAGCCCACCTGTTTCTCGGGATAAATTTGGTGCAGACTTCAATCCTACACGGTTAATCGTTGTGTTGGTTGCCACCAATCCATCAATGCCGCTTTGCAAGGTTATCTCTACTATTTCGTCAAGTTGGGTGTTAGTGAGGTCGGGAGCAATTTTTAGAAAAATGGGGCGGCTGGGTTTGCCGTTAGAAATATATTCCTTACGTAAATCCATCAGGCCGTTCAGCAGTTTTAGCAAAGGTTCTTTGTCTTGCAATTCGCGTAGGCCTGGTGTGTTTGGGCTGCTTACATTCACCGTGAAATAATCCACACAGCCATACAATTCCCTAAAACAAAATTCATAATCTTTGTAAGCTTCTTCATTTGGGGTTGTTTTGTTTTTGCCAATATTGCCCCCAACAATTAATCCACTGGGACGGCTCTTCAGTCGGCGTTTCATTGCTTCCACTCCAGCATTGTTGAATCCCATCCGGTTGATAAGTGCTTCGTCTTTTTTCAACCGGAACACACGTGGCTTTGGGTTGCCTGATTGTGGTTTTGGAGTCACCGTGCCCACTTCTATATGCCCAAATCCTAGAGCAGAAAGTTCGTGAAGCCAACGGGCATCTTTATCGAATCCAGCAGCAAGGCCAACGCGGTTGGGAAATTTCAGCCCAGCAACAATTACTTCGTTTTTTGGTGTTTTGTAAATAAAAGCAATCACACCTCTCAGCCCCAGTTTGCAGGCCAGTTTCAGCAAGGCCATAGCTGTGTAGTGGGCTTTTTCGGCCGACAATAGGAAGAGGATGCGTTTGAGAAGAAAATACAAATGTGGGAATTTGATGAGTTAGGCTGAAAGAGGGGAGATGTGTGATAGAGGAATAAAAATGCAATGTTGAAATTAGTGAATTATGCCCCTTCCTTTGACAAGACGACAACGAAAAACCAAGGACTATGAGCCTATTTCCGCCTCAATAGGCCTTTTATTGGCCAGCAGCCGAAGCAGTTGGGTAAGTTTTTCTTTCATTTCGGTGCGTTGCATTATGCTGTCCACAAACCCATGCTCCAGCAAAAACTCAGAGCTTTGGAATCCTTTGGGGAGGTCTTTGCCAATCGTTTCGCGGATGACACGAGGGCCGGCAAAGCCAATGAGGGCTTCGGGCTCGGCTATGTTAAAATCGCCAAGCATGGCAAAGGAGGCAGTGACCCCACCTGTTGTTGGGTCGGTGAGCCAAGATATATATGGAACACCAGCCTGAGCTAGTAAAGCCAGTTTTGCACTGGTCTTGGCCATCTGCATCAGGCTGAAAGCAGCTTCCATCATCCTTGCACCGCCACTTTTGCTAATCACCATCACAGGTATTTTGTTTTCGCGGCCGTAGTCAATTGCTCGTGCTATGCGTTCGCCCATCACTGAGCCCATGCTGCCTCCAATGAAGTTAAAATCCATGCAGGCCACCACCAGCGGTACACCTTCGGCCACTTCGCCCACAGCTACCCGCAGGGCATCGTCCAAGTTGGTTTTGGCAATGGTGTCCACTAGTCGGTCTTTGTAGCTTTTGGTGTCGAAAAACTCTAACGGGTCTGTCGGTTTTATGTTTTCAAAAAGAAGTTCGAAGGTTTCTCCGAACAATATATTGAAATACTCGGCAGAGCCAATTTTGGTGTGGTAGTTACAGTTGGGACAAACCCACTTATTGCCTATGTGGTCAGCAGTATCGCATACTTTTTTGCAGCGACTGCATTTGTGCCAAAGTCCTTCGGGCGTAGCCTTCTTGTCCTTTGTCTGGGTGGTTATTCCTGCTTTTTCTCGTTTGAACCAGGGTAGTTTCATCAGGGCAAAATAAAGGGGTATTGGGTCAATGTGCTATACCAACGACTATGGAGGCGAGAATGCAGTTATATGATAATTTGATAATGTGGCATTTACTAATGATTTAGCTAAAAAATACTTTTGATGATATAATCAATTCTAATTTTTGCCATCTCGTTCTTGCTTGCATTCGCAGCACAGAAAAGGAATTACTCGGTTCATCGAATTAGACAGCAGCCTCAAACCTTGCTGCTACAGCATTCCAATCCACCACGTTCCACCAGGCGGTTATGTAGTCGGGGCGGCGGTTTTGGTAGTTGAGGTAGTAGGCATGTTCCCACACATCGCAGCCAAGAATAGGGGTGCCTTTTACATCAGCAACGTCCATTAATGGGTTGTCTTGGTTGGGGGTGCTACAGATGGCAAGCCCACCGTCTTTCACAATAAGCCAAGCCCAGCCACTACCAAATCGAGTAGCTCCTGCTTTGGCAAATTCTTCCTTGAATGTATCAAAGTTACCGAAAGTGGTATTGATGGCATCGGCCAATGCACCAGTAGGATTTCCGCCGGCATTTTGATCCATCACCACCCAAAAAAGGCTGTGGTTGTAGTGGCCGCCACCGTTGTTTCGCACAGCGGGGGGGTAGGCCGAAATGTTTTTGCAGATATCCTCTATGGATAGATTTTCCGCCGGAGAACCAGCAATGGCTGCATTCAAATTTGTAACATAAGCATTGTGGTGCTTGCCGTGGTGAATCTCCATGGTGCGGGCATCCACATGTGGTTCCAATGCGTTGGTGGGGTAGTTGAGTTCGGGAAGAGTGAAAGGCATGATAATATGATAATATGTTTTTAGGGTAAATACTACTTTGTTTTAATGTCATGTTGAGCTTTTTGAGACATTATTGGAGGAGTATGAGTTTGCAAACTTATGTCATACAGACAATATGAATAATAATGATTTGTTGGGATTAATTTTTATTTTGTAGCTTACTTGACCGATAGCCGCCAATTTTTTTCAACTGCAATTGAAATTCGAAGGTAAGACCCCGTCCAAAACTGACCAGGCAACATACACCCAGGAGGTATTTGCCCAATACGCTCATCGTTATTTCATCAGCTTGTCGGCTTGCTCAAAAAGGCGGTAAAGCGAGTTGTCTTTGCTGTCAGTCATGTTGATGTCAAGCCGGGCAGCTTTTAGGTCGCCCGTCATTTGTACATCCTTGAACATGCTCACGTATTGCATGGCCTTTGTCCAGGTCATGCCGCCTTCTTCTTTCATATATTCATTGAAGGTGGTTGGCAGTTTCTTGGGGTCAAGGTTCAAATAGAAACAGTAAGGATTTTTGCTGACCAAATCCTTTGCGGGCTCTGGCAGTTCGGCGAGCGTTTTCCCAGAGGCAATGGTTTGTGCAATACTTAAATTATTGGTATTAGTGAAACCTGTTTTGCTTTCAATCACATAAATGTCCATACTGTCCATATTCATCTTCCAAATTCCATCTTCGCCTTTGCTCATGTTTTTCCTAAACAATTCTTTGAGCCTAACTTTATCCTTAGAAGAGAAAGTAAATGTGTAAATTGGCATTGGGCTTTTACGAATTACTTCCTGCTCCTCGGCCTCTTCTTTCTCCGGGTTGTAGTTGTATTCAATCACTTTTTTTTCTTGTATATTCACATCGGTAATGGCTAAGGTTAAATCTCCCCCAAACATTCCCAACATTTCATCCTTACTCATTTGCATTTTTTCGGCAATGCGTTTCATGCCTTCGTCAAATGGTTTTACCATACTTAGCATAGCCGCCACTTTGGGCATATCCACCGACATAGTCATTATCGCATGAATGTCTTTGTTCGTTATTAGTTTAAGGTGTTCGGCTGAGAGGCCCCTACCTAGTATTTTCATCTTGTCTTCCGCTAATTTTGTTGCAAAATACAATTCCGATACGATGCTGATTTGGCTGTTTGCGAAAACGATTCGTGTACCCGCATTCATGTCTTTGTAAAGGTCATCCAATTTGCTCAGGTCAGGCATCCCTGGCAACCATATGGTGTTAAAACCAGCATACATCTGCATGTATTTTTCGTAGTTTATAAACATATTGACATCATGCTCCTTTTTTCTGAAATCTGCAAAATCTGTATTGGCCAAAATCGAATTGTCTTCGGTTTGCTTCATGAGGTTCAAGGCTACTTGAGCAACTGGCAATTCTTTTTCTGGTTCTGTCTCCTCATCCTCCCATTGATTAGTCAAATTACTCATCACTAAAAGCAATCCTTTATTACCTTTCCAAGCAATTGTTTGTTCATCATTTTTGAGGCTCAAATATTTTATTCCATCCTCCTGTTTCACCTTTTCGCTCTCATCCAACTCCATTAATTTTCTTATCGTTGCTTCAAATGCTGATTCAGAAAGTATACGGAAAGAAACTCCCATTTGTGTAGCATTGCCCACTTTATTCACAAATAATGCAGGTTCAGCCGCTGGATCGAAGCCCGCTGAAATTGGGTGGTCAATTATATCCTTGATGTGGCCCATTTCTTTGTTGATGCCTGTTAATACTTCATATTGTTTGTAAATCAAAAGCTTTTTTAGACCTTCGATATTTGCTTTCTCAGCCAGCGAAAGAAGGTTGGCACTGAACACAATTGCAGCATCTTTTGGAACACTAGTTAAATGGTCGGTTTTGTCACGTTTCAAAAACCACCAGTAGGCAAAGCCAAGCACAGCCACCAAAACCAGTACGATAATCAGGATTCTTTTTTTCATTTTCTTGTTCTGTTAAGCTGCGAAAATAGGCGGTGGCTTTTAGGTGTGAGCTCATTTGGGTGAAGCAATTGTGAAAGAAATTAATCTCCCAAATAAACGTCTGCACCTTAAAAATGGTGCAAATTCGTTCCAATTTTAGTATTGAACAACAATAAGTTAGATGTTTTGACCTAGGTTCTATTTCAAATTTGAAGACATGAGAATACATCCAAATAAACTTAGCTGGGTGTAGCAAACCCTTCAATTTTGCCTCAACAATCAACAACAACAAAACAATTAAAACAACAAAACAACTAAAATGAAAAATTCAATCAAAACTCAGTTTGCAATTGCTATCATGGCATTGCTTTTCGGCGGTCAGGTTTCAGCCCAAATCAACTGGGCCTACGCCAACAACTATGGAGCCACTCGCAACGATGCCGCACGTGGTAATGCAGTAGAAAGAAATGGTGACTACTATGTAACCGGGTACTTTACCGATTCTATTAAATTCGGCGGCATCAAACTTTACAGTGCTGGAGGTAGCGACATCTTTATCGCCAAATTCAAAACTGGAGGTGGTGCTGTTTGGGCCGTTCGTGCTGGCTCTGTTAACAATGACGAAGGTGCATCGGTAACCATCGCATCAGGTGACACATTATATGTTACCGGATTTTATTCAGGTTCTACTACTGGTAACTTTGCCGTAGGTTTAGTGGGTGCAGGAAGAGATGTATTTGTACACAAGATGCGTAAGTCAGATGGTGCACCAATAGCTACTGCAAGGGCTGGCAGCAATGGTGACGATGAAGGCAAAAGTATAGTGTACAATAAGAAAGTGAATGCTATTTACCTAACAGGTTATCATGCCAATGGCTGCACATTTTCGGGAGCTACATTTGGTGGTCTTGGTTCAGCAGGTAGTAGCGACATTTTTGCTGCAGGCATCAGCACCAAGATGACTTGGTTGTGGGCTAACCCCGATGGTGGCGTTGGTACAGACGAAGGCCACAGTATATGTGTAAACGATTCAGGTGAGCTATTTACTACTGGTTTTTTTAGCTCAAATATTGTAGTTGACGGCATGGCATTGCCACGGCTTTATGTTGGTGGAAGAGATATGTATGTCTTCAAATACGTGCCTACTACAGGAGTTGTCAGCTATATATACAATGCCGGTTCTACAGCCAACGACGAGGGCAATGGAATAAGTAGTAGCCCAGCTAGAGCAGTATATGTAACTGGATACCATAGCAACAATTGCAATTTTGGTGGCGGAGGATTGCCTGCCAACAGTCTTGATATATTCGTGCTTAGTCTATCAAACATTCTTGCCTATACCGCTGGCGTTAGTAATACTGGGGTAGGAGCAAACCCAGATGCAGGTCAATCTATAACCTACGACCTCTGGTGCAATACCATTTATGTGGGCGGATACGCTGGCAATACCTGCAACTTTGGAGGTGGAGCTAGGGCATTGGTTGGCCAAGCTGGCTTTGTGGCAAGATATACTACTGCCCTTGCAATTGTTTGGGACCGCACTACTGATGGGGCAGGCAATGAGCAGACTCTTGCAGTGGCCAGCAACGGATCATCCAATATTACTTCTGCAGGGTTTATGTGCAGTGCACCAGCAGCTTTCACTTCAGCAACAGCCCCGACTATCAATCTCAATTCACTCGGTGGCTCAGATGTGTGGTGTGGTGAAGTGGCTACAGGTGCAGGTTGTGCAGGTGGAGGCTCGGCAGCTCCTGAGCAGTATAATTCTATGCAAACTTCTATTGCTCTAACTAGCGAAATAAAAATATATCCTAACCCAACCGTTGACATACTGAACATAGTTACTGATGAACCCATCAATAGCGTTGTTTTGACAGACTTGCAAGGCCGTGCCGTGATGACCATAAATCCACACACACCTCAGCATACACTTAGTATCTCACACCTTCCAGCCGGTATCTATCTTTTGTTGGTGATGACCGACAACCATACCGACCTAACCAAGGTGATGAAACAGTAATGCCTTCCCTGTCTGATTAGGCAGGAACGCCCCAAATCAAGGCTGCAAAGGCCATCCCAAACCGGGGTGGCCTTTGTGGTTTATAGGTTTAATTACTCTTTGGCGAATCACAGTTAATCATCCATTTACATCAAATTTATCGACGAAAATGGTGAAGTATACTCCCCAAAAAATTGACGTGGGGTTTAATTTTGTTTGACATGATTCTGATTTGAAAATATAGGTAAATTAGTTTGCAGATTGCTACACCAACTCCTTGAAGCTCTAAGGTATTGCCTGCCAACCACCTTCTTGCCGTTCGTGGCTATTCTCCGAGTTGGGCCCAAGCTTTCAGTCACCACGATGGAGCAGACACCGGCTTCACATCAACTTCAACAATTTAAGTGAAGTCACATCTCCACTTAAATTGCCACTGCTACCTTTGCAACCCTTTTAACAAAATTTCAGATAAAACAATGAGCAACGAACCACACAAGATTATCTTCAGTATGGCTGGGGTAAGTAAAACAATTCCCGCTGGCAAGCAAATACTGAAAAACATATACCTTTCGTTTTACTATGGGGCCAAAATTGGGGTACTCGGCTTGAACGGATCAGGCAAAAGCACCCTGTTGAAAATCATAGCTGGGATTGACAAAAACATAGATGGAGAAGTGGTATTCAATGCCGATTACAAGATTGGCTACCTGGCACAAGAACCGGAATTGGACGACACCAAAACAGTGAAAGAAGTGGTGAGCGAAGGAGTCCAACATTTTGTGGATGTGCTGAACCAATACAATGCCATCAACGAACTGCTAGGCTTGCCCGAATACTACGAGGATGCCGACAAGATGAATACATTACTGGAAAAACAAGGCGGCCTGCAGGACATCATTGATGGCAACAACCTGTGGGAATTGGACAACCGTTTGGAGAAAGCTATGGATGCACTCGCTTGCCCCGAAGAAGATAAATCTGTAGCCATACTTTCAGGCGGCGAACGCAGGCGGGTGGCCTTATGCCGACTGCTATTGAGCGAACCTGATATACTACTGCTCGATGAGCCTACTAACCACTTGGATGCAGAAAGTGTGCAGTGGCTGGAAACATTTTTGAAGAACTATAAAGGCACTGTTATAGCAGTGACCCACGATAGGTATTTTCTCGACAATGTGGCTGGATGGATACTGGAACTTGATCGAGGTGAAGGCATACCCTACCAAGGAAACTACACAAGCTGGCTGGAGCAAAAAACCAAACGGATGGCGGCAGAAGACAAAACTGAAAGCAAGCGTCAGAAAGCCCTCGAAAGAGAATTGGAGTGGGTTCGCCTTACCCCAAAAGCACGGCAAGCCAAAGGCAAGGCGAGGCTGAACTCCTACGACCGATTGGTGAACGAAGAAGCAAAAGATAAAGAGCAAAAATTTGAACTATTCATCCCCCCTGGACCAAGGCTTGGGGACACAGTAATAGAAGCCAACAATATATCAAAAGCCTACGGAGACAAACTCCTTTTTGAAAACCTGAGCTTCTCCATTCCGAAGAATGGTGTAGTGGGCATCATCGGACCAAACGGCATGGGAAAGACTACTTTGTTCCGAACCATCATGGGGATAGAGCAGCCTGACAGCGGCAGCATACGCATAGGAGATACCGTGCAAATTTCGTATGTGGACCAAAGCCACAAAGCTTTAGACCCCGACAAGTCAGTGTATGAAGTGATAAGCGGCGGACTTGAAAATACCATTGTGGGCAGCATGACTTTCAATACCCGTGCATATATAAGCAAATTCAACTTTAGCGGCACCGACCAAAGCAAGAAAACAGGTATACTCTCAGGAGGCGAACGCAACCGCCTGCACTTGTGTATGACATTAAAAGAAGGCGGCAATGTGCTACTGCTCGACGAGCCTACCAACGATATAGATGTGAACACCCTCCGTGCCTTGGAAGAAGCTATTGACGACTTTGCCGGATGTGCGGTTATCATTAGCCACGATAGGTGGTTCATTGACCGCCTTGCTACACATATCTTAGCCTTTGAAGGCAACTCACAAGTATATTTCTTCGAGGGCAACTACCAAGATTACGAAGAAAACAAAAAGAAACGGTTGGGCGAGCAAGCCTCCCGCAGGCCGAGGTTCAAAAGCTTAGTCTAATCAACAATTCCCGTTGTTGGCAAATGCGGCAAGAGCAATTACAAGAATAATCAGAGCAACTGCTGCAAGCATAAGCAAAGCCATGTGCACCCAAAAGGCAACCTTGGCCAACATTTCCGTGTTTTTGGAATACTTCCCCTTGTTTTTTCGAACCACCACAAATACAGCAATGGCTGCTATCAATCCTAAAAGTCCAATGAGCCCTGACGCAATGGATAGGGCACCTACAATAGCTGTTGCTGCTATATATTCTCCTGCATAGCTAAGAATGACAACAGCAGGTATAGCTATCAATGAACCTATACTCATCCATTTCACATTTTCGTCGCTGAAGATATCCTTATCACCTTCTGATGAGTCGCCGAATTGTTTGTGCAAATTATCAAGTTTAGCTTGGACGCGTGGATTCTGTTTCAGTTTTACCAAATGCTTAACGAAAGGCAAACCCTTATGAAGGTTTGTATCCTGAACTATTTTTTGAACAAATACCATAGCCTTGACTGCCTTGCGTTCAAGGTTGGTTGGAGGTACATTTTGTTCTGGTGTTTCAGGAACTGCTTTACTCAGGTCCTGATTTTGTGTTTGTGGCATCACACGGCAATGGTAGGTGCGACAAGAGCTGGAAAGCAGTAGCATGAAGGTTG
>SHWZ01000054.1 GCA_009693575.1 Flavobacteriaceae bacterium
GAATTCATCAAGCAATACAACACTGCCAATAATATTTCATCGGTGACGGTAGTGACGGCTGTGCCATTAAACGAAGAAAGCAAGAAGCATATTCATACATTTATTGAAGAAAAAACAGGGCAAAAAATTACCTTAAAAACGGAGGTGAAACCCGACATCATTGGTGGAATTGTCATCCGCTTGGAAGACCGGCTGTACGATGCCTCTATATCGCACCAATTGAAGACCATTAAAAAAGAACTCCTTTCAAATTATATTTCAAAAAATTAAACCATGACCACAAGCATCAGGCCCGATGAAGTATCGGCCATCATACGTGAACAGCTTTCAGGCATCAACAGCGAAGCCCGGCTGGAAGAAGTAGGAACCGTGTTGCAAGTAGGCGACGGCATAGCCCGCATATACGGACTGACCAAAGTGCAGAGCGGAGAGCTCATCGAGTTCGACAACGGACTCCGTGGCATCGTGCTGAACTTGGAAGAAAACAACGTGGGAGCTGTGTTGCTGGGCAACAGCGAAAACGTGAAGGAAGGCGACACCGTGAAACGTACCGGCCAAATCGCTTCGCTGAAAGCGGGCGAAGGATTGCTTGGTCGCGTGGTGAACACCCTCGGCCATCCGATTGATGGCAAAGGCCCTATCACTGGCCAACTCTATGAAATGCCTATCGAACGCAAAGCTCCCGGGGTTATCTTTCGTGAGCCAGTAAAAGAGCCATTGCAAACAGGTATTAAAGCTATTGACGCCATGATTCCTATTGGCCGTGGCCAACGTGAGCTGGTGATTGGTGACCGTCAAACGGGCAAGACGGCCGTGTGCGTGGATACCATCATCAATCAAAAAGAATTTTTCGATAAAGGCGAACCTGTTATATGTATCTATGTAGCCATTGGCCAAAAAGGATCTACCGTGGCTCAGGTGGTGAAAACCCTTGAAGAGCATGGAGCCATGGCCTATACGATTGTGGTAGCCGCTACAGCCGCCGACCCAGCCCCCATGCAGTTTTACGCTCCACTTTCAGGTGCTGCCATTGGTGAGTTTTTCCGCGATACCGGTCGTGCTGCTTTGATTATTTATGATGACCTTTCAAAACAAGCTGTTGCCTACCGTGAGGTGTCGCTGCTGTTGAAACGCCCTCCTGGTCGTGAGGCATATCCCGGTGACGTATTCTATCTACACAGCCGCTTGCTAGAAAGGGCTTGCAAACTGAACAGTAATACCGAAATCACAGAGAACATGAACGACCTTCCTGCATCGCTGAAAGGCATGGTGAAAGGTGGCGGTTCACTCACTGCATTGCCAATTATTGAAACACAGGCTGGTGACGTGTCTGCATATATTCCTACCAACGTAATCTCCATCACCGACGGGCAGATATTCTTGGAAAGCAACCTGTTCAACGCAGGTGTGCGTCCCGCCATCAACGTGGGTATATCGGTGAGTCGTGTGGGTGGTAATGCTCAGATAAAATCGATGAAGAAAGTAGCTGGAACCTTGAAGCTAGACCAAGCCCAGTACAGAGAATTGGAGGCTTTTGCCAAATTTGGTTCCGACTTGGACGCTGCTACTAAAGGTGTGCTGAACAAAGGTTCACGCAACGTGGAAATATTGAAGCAAGGCCAGTTTAGCCCAATGACGGTGGAGAAACAAACCGCTATCATCTATCTTGGTACCAAAGGCCTCATTAACGATGTGCCGTTGAACAAGGTTCGTGAATTTGAGGCTGCATACTTGCAAACATTGGAAAGCAAACATGCCGATACTCTTTCAGCCTTGAAAGCTGGTAAAATAGACGAAGCTGTTACCGGTGTGCTGGAATCAGTGGCAAAAGACCTAGTTCCTACTTACAAATAATATACTGACGAAAGCAAGCGATGGCAAACCTCAAGGAAGTCCGGATACGCATCAAATCTGTTAGTAGTACGCAGCAGATCACCAAGGCCATGAAGCTGGTGAGTGCCAATAAGCTTCGTAAGGCCCAGACTGCCATTGTGCAGATGCGTCCGTATGCCAACAAGCTGAAAGGCATCATGCAGAACCTGAGTGACAGCATTGATTCGCCTGAGCTTTCGGCCTTTTTTGAAACCCGCGAACCCAAGAAGATTTTGCAGGTATTGGTAACCAGCGACCGTGGATTGTGTGGTGCTTTCAATGCCAACGTGGGCAAAACTGTTCGCACAGCACTGAATGGTAAATACAAAGCCCAGTGGGATGCCGGAAATGTACACTTGCTTTTCATTGGTAAAAAAGGATTTGAGTTTTTCAATAAATACAAAAACCTAAAACTGGACACCGAATACCGCGATGCTTTCCAGAACTTGAATGCCGAAACCGTCTTTGCTTGTGGCGACCGCATCATGCAGCAGTTCAAAAACAAGGAATACGATGTGGTGGAAGTAGTATATAACCAATTTAAGAATGCCGCTACGCAAATATTGGTTACAGAGCAACTATTGCCAGTGGTGAAGCCTGCAAGCGAAACCAAAGCAACCACGCAAAACGATTACATATTTGAGCCCAGCAAGCCAGAGATATTGCTGGAACTGATACCCCGCAGCATCAAGACCCAACTCTACAAAGCCTGCCTCGATTCATTTGCCAGTGAACATGGTGCCCGCATGGTAGCCATGGACAAGGCCACCGAAAATGCTGGAGACCTGCTGAATGCCCTGAAACTATCCTACAACCAAGCCCGCCAAGCAGCCATCACCAAAGAGCTGAGCGAGATAGTAGGCGGTGCCGCAGCTATGGCGGGGTAATATTATAAAAACAATTTCGTACGAAAGCCCGGCCTAATTGGTGGGGCTTTTTTGTTATGGTAAGTTTATTATTGGTTGATTAATTCCTCATACTTGACTCCATTGCAACGAAAATAAATTCCATTTAGAACATGAGTATATTCCGGAAAAATACCAGCCCTTTTGCATCTTCGACAAGGTTCATATTCAAGGTCTTGATGAAGCTCTACAGACTCATAAACAGGAACTCTATTATTCTTATGAAACTCCCAATGACACCAATTGCAAAGTGTAATTAGTGCACTATCTGGATATTCCCAAGGGAGGGCATTTAATGTATAATACTTATGATGAACATGCAAATGATATGGTTTGTCAGATTTAGAACTCCACAGGGTATCTGTAGTAAAATCAACCTCTTCATAGCCATCTTCATTCATAACTAACTGTGAATGTATCTCTTCATGTGTTTCAAACCACCAATTTCCTACACCTTGAATATATACAGTAGGTTTTGCATGACATTTCGAACATATCTCATCATCCCTTTTTATTATATTGTTCCTTTTACCTTGCCATTCCCAAGTTGACAATAGCTCTGCGTATGATATTTCCCATGGGGTATTTTTTTTTTTAATAACTCTTGATATGTTATGATTTCCAAATCCATTCCTATAGTTGATTTTCGACTGCAATGGAATATTCGACCCAAGCCGAAATGTTTTCGGCTTGGGTCGATGGATTAATACTCAATGTAATATTTTCTCAGCCGTTGTTGGTCTCCTTCGGGAGTCATATTCATCCTAATCAGTCACGATAATCGGTCAGAAACCCGAACTTGGCAGCACCAGTAGCATAAAACGAGGCTGAGCTAAACGCATAGTCCTCCGAAACCTTGCACAAATTCCATTTGCCAGAAATAGGATTTTTGTGCACATAGTCTATTTTCTGATGAAAAAAGTGTTCCGAGTATAGATTGGTACTCATCGAGTTTCTTTCCCCAATTTGGTACTTTCTGTCTTCGGCCTCCACCATTAACTTCCCTAAAATCGGATTGTTTTCAAGTTTCAATGTATCCAAGATCCTTTTGGAAATCTGTTTCAAGAAATCCCGTTGAAAATCTTTTCTTAGCTTCTTATCAGTAACATGCCAAACAACATGAATATGGTTTGGCATAATGACAAAGGTATACATGATAACTTGACCATCGTCTACAACATATTCTATTGTCTCCAATATGAATTGCTTAAAATCCCTTCTTTCAAGCAATGGAATCCAGTTAAGTATTGTGGCAGTAAAAAACTGGCAATGCTCGTTGAAAATCATTGAGCAAATGTACTATTGGGTTGTTGGTCGGGAGACCAACAACGGCACTTCGCCCCGGTTGGTCTCCTGACCTCCATTCCGAATGACTCATTTGAGTCGAATCATTGGGTTGATGGCCATACCCGTATGTCTGGCATTGTCAGTGATACTTCTTAAGACATATAGGTAAACCATAATTTAAACTACAAAAAAAGTCAGCTTTCGCTGACTTAGTGTGTAGCCCGTAGGGGAGTCGAACCCCTCTTACCAGGATGAAAACCTGGTGTCCTAACCGATAGACGAACGGGCCAATTAGTTCTAAAATGGGGGGCAAAGGTAAGGCGGCAATTTTTTTATACAAATATTTTGTTAGAGCTCACTTAAATTCTACTTTTGCAGTACAATTTAGTATTAACTTAACAAATTAAAAATCAAAGAAATGAAAGTAGGTATCAATGGATTTGGCCGTATTGGCCGTTTAGTGTTCAGGGCGGCTGCTGGCAATCCGAATGTTGAAATTGTAGGCATCAACGATCTGATAGACGTGGATTACATGGCCTACATGCTTAAGTATGACAGTACGCATGGACGATTCAACGGGGAGGTGAAAACCGAAAACGGACAACTGGTAGTGAACGGAAAAACAATCCGTGTCTCTGCAGAAAAAGACCCCGCCAACTTGAAATGGGACGAAATAGGTGCGGAATACGTAGTGGAGTCAACAGGACTATTCTTGGAAAAGGATAAAGGAGCCTTGCATTTAAAGGCTGGGGCCAAACGGGTAGTGATGAGTGCCCCTGCCAAAGACGACACCCCCACCTTTGTAATGGGTGTGAACCAAAATAAATATACAGCCGACATGGACATTGTGAGCAATGCCTCATGCACCACTAACTGCCTGGCTCCAATTGCTAAGGTGATGCACGATAATTTCACTATTGTCGAAGGCTTGATGACTACAGTACATGCCGTCACGGCTACTCAAAAAACGGTGGATAGTCCATCGGCCAAGGACTGGCGTGGCGGACGTGGTGCTTACCAGAATATCATCCCATCGGGCACAGGTGCTGCCAAGGCCGTAGGCTTGGTAATTCCTGAACTGAAGGGCAAATTGACGGGCATGAGTTTCCGTGTGCCTACCCCTGATGTGAGTGTGGTTGACTTGACCTGTCGTATCGAAAAGGGTGCTACCTACGACGAAATAAAAGCCGCCATGAAACATGCCTCAGAAAACGAAATGAAAGGCATACTTGGTTACACAGAAGACGAAGTGGTATCAAATGACTTCCTTGGAGATGCCCGTACTTCCATCTTTGATGCCAAAGCTGGCATAGCTCTGAACAACAACTTCGTGAAAATTGTATCGTGGTACGACAACGAGTGGGGCTATAGTAACAAGGTTATTGACCTGATGGAGTATATGGATACGGTGAAATAAATCCTTCTGAATGATTAACAAAGCCTTGGACGAAAGTCTGGGGCTATTTTTTGTCAAAAAGTACATCGGCAGTTCTCTTACCTTTGCTTTGCAAAATGTCAAAAATGAACAAACTCTTATTAATAGCAGTAGCAGTTTTTGGGTCATTCCTCTTGAGCTGCAACAACCAACAAAACCAAGACGATCCTATTCCTTTAGTAGCGGTTGACAAGTATATCAATGTCACTTTTCCGGGCTATATAAACCTACAAATCCCAGGCGGCTGGGTAGTGGAGCCGGGTGGTGTGAAAGGGCTTTTTATTATGAAAAATTTCACAAGCGAATACCTTTGTTTTGACCTCAATTGCTCCTACCATCCGCTTGATGCTTGCAGTAAACTAACGGTGGACAGCAGTGGGCTTTTTTTTAAGTGTGGCAAATACGATAGCAGTGTGTGGAAGCCTTGTTGCGGTAGCGAGTTCAGTTATGATGGTATTCCCGCCAAGGCTCCTGCAACACGAGTGCTGAGAAAATACAATTGTACATTTGATGGCACCTTACTCCATATTTTCAATTAACCAAAATCAGTATTTATTATAAGAAACATTATTATGAAAGGAATAATACTGGCGGGAGGCAGCGGCACCCGACTTCACCCACTCACATTGGCCATGAGCAAGCAGATGATGCCTGTATACGACAAGCCGATGATTTATTATCCCCTCAGCACACTAATGCTGGCTGGTATCAAAGACATCCTCATCATATCTACACCACACGATTTGCCCAATTTTCAGAAACTGTTGGGCACTGGTGGCCAGATTGGGTGCAACTTTACCTATGCTGAACAAGAAGTACCCAACGGACTTGCTCAAGCCTTTGTCATCGGGGCTGATTTTATTGGAAACGATTCAGTAGCTTTGGTGCTTGGAGATAATATTTTCTATGGTAGCGGCATGACCAGTATATTGAAAAGCTGCCAAGACCCTGATGGGGGAATTGTTTTCGCCTATCATGTAAGTGACCCTGAACGTTACGGTGTGGTGGAGTTTGATAACCAAAACAATGCACTCAGCATTGAAGAAAAGCCAACTAATCCTAAAAGTAGCTATGCTGTGCCGGGTCTTTATTTTTATGATAACCATGTGGTTCAAGTAGCCAAAGACTTGAAGCCCTCTGCACGTGGAGAATATGAAATAACGGATGTGAATCGCATTTATCTTGAACAGGGAAAGTTGCAAGTACGCATACTTGACCGAGGCACAGCCTGGCTTGACACTGGTACCTTTGCCAGCCTGATGCAGGCAGGGCAGTATGTGCAGGTGATAGAAGAAAGGCAAGGACTCAAAATAGGATGCATCGAAGAAATAGCCTATCAACAAGGATTTATAGATGAAGCCGGACTTCGCAAAATAGCTGAGCCACTAGTGAAAAGTGGTTACGGAAGTTATCTTCTTGGGCTAATCAAATAAGCTATTCCAAAAACAGTAATCAAGAAATCATGGAGTGTACCAATATATTTTACCACCAAGTACAAAAAATCCACAGTTTTGCCCTACACAAAGTGAGGTATTGTAATTCAAAACAACAGTAACTTCCTTCTCCCAACTTTCACCCTCATTATGGCTTGAAAAAAGAGCAACTTCTTCATTTTCGGTAATACCTAACAAGGATATTTTTGAACCAGCTATAGCAAGTTCCTGAATAGTTTTTATTTGCCCTGGTTTAAGTATCGCTCCCCAGCTTTTTCCACCATCATCAGACCTATAGATAAATTTGCTTGTTTGGGAATAAATCATATTATTAATAGTGTTAAAACATAAGCTGCTCGAGCTTTCGGGTATAGGACTGAGTATATTCCAGGTTTGACCCAAATTACCACTAACCTGCAATGTTCCGCTGCTCTCTAAGGCATAAATCAAAGTGTCCTTCATATAGTAATCTAACCCTCCTGAACCACTCAGCGGAACATACTTACCTGAAAACGTCCAAGTGATGCCATCATTAACTGTTCTGTATAAATTGTATGATACATCCGCCATTACACCATTGCTATTAGTATACATATTGATCCATTTTATCTTTATGCCAGATAGCAAAGGGCAGGTTGCTGAGTTGGCCTGAATTGTCCAAGATGTTCCACCGTCCGTAGTAATTTCTAACTTTGTTTTAGAACCATCATAAGTGGTAATGTAACCATTCTGGGGGTTTCTCATACAAAATGCAGTAATATCCTCATTGAACCCTGCTGGATAAAAGATAGACTCCCATTTGGCACCACTATTTACAGTTTTTATAATAGTTTCATCGCTCTGAAGGGCAAATGCTGTTTTGTTGTCAAAACAGTATGATGTATTTAGTGACGATACAGATAGTTCCCAAACATGTTTCCAACTTTCCTTCCTTTTTTGGCAGCCCAAAAAGGAAAGTAATACGAAGAAAAAGGAAATATATTTTAATTTCATTCTACAATATTAACATTTGAGTGCCTGATTAACAAATTCTATTACTATTACCATAAAAAAAATAACTTTTTGCTCACTCATTAGCTTATATAGCTAAAGTTCACCTTCTCAAAGATTGATTAAAATGTCTAGTAGTACCTTGCACCATATTTCTTAAAAACTATAGTTGCATTGCAATTCTAAACGTTAATAATAATTCAAGTATGAAAATTCTCGACATTAAAGCCATGCGTGGCCCCAATTTGTGGAGCAACAGTAGGTACCATCTCATTCAGATGCGTCTTGACCTAGAGGAAATGGAACAAAGTCCTACCAATAAAATTGAAGGATTCCACCAGCGGATTCAGGATATGTTTCCAAGGATGGTAGAGCATCGTTGTAGTCCGGGAGTACGTGGAGGTTTTTTTGCACGGATAGCCGAAGGGACTTGGATGGGGCATGTTATCGAACACATTGCCCTTGAAATTCAAACGATTGCTGGCATGGAATGTGGCTTTGGCCGTACACGTGAGACTGCTACTTCTGGTATATATAACGTTGTGTTTAGTTATATGGAAGAAAAGGTAGGAATCTTTGCAGCCAAAGCTTCAGTGAGTATTGCAGAGGCACTGATAAAAGGGGAAGCTTACGACCTTGCCGCCGATTTACAGGCCATGCGTGAACTGCGTGAACAGGAACGCCTCGGTCCAAGTACTGGCAGCTTGGTTGACGAAGCTCGTAGCCGCAATATTCCTTGGATTAGGCTTAATAAACATTCGCTTGTGCAGTTAGGGTATGGAGTGAATCAACAACGTATTCAGGCGACGATAGCTAGCACTACGAGCAATATAGCAGTGTCAATAGCCTGTGATAAGGAAGACACCAAAAACCTGCTGGAAGCCGCAAGTGTTCCTGTGCCTAAAGGCCGAATAATATACGATGAAGACGACCTGAAAGCTGCTATTGACAAGCTCGGTTATCCACTAGTATTGAAGCCCATCAACGGTAATCATGGACGGGGAGCAACTATTGGAGTGAAAGATTGGGAACAAGCGGTGGAAGCTTTGACATTGGCCAAAAAGATTTCAAGGGCTGTAATTGTTGAGCAGTTTATTGTGGGATTAGATCATCGGCTATTAGTAATAAATTACAAGTTTGTCGCGGCTGCTCTTCGCACTCCTGCTGCGGTGGAAGGTGATGGAAAAAGCACGATACAACAATTGATAGATGTAGTAAATGCAGACCCCCGTCGCGGATACGGACACGAAAAAGTGTTGACACAAATAAAGGTTGACGACGATACTGAAAGTATATTGAAGGAGCATAACCTGACCCTTGAAAGTATTTTGCCGAAAGGCGAAACCCTGCACCTGAAACGGACGGCTAACCTTAGCACAGGTGGCACTAGCAATGATGTTACCGACATTGTTCATCCCGACAATATATTCATGGCCGAACGCATTGCCCGCATCATTGGGTTGGATATATGCGGCATCGACATCATGACTCCGGATATATCTATACCTGTGGAAGAAGTGCGTGGGGCTGTGTTGGAAGTGAATGCTGCTCCCGGTTTCCGTATGCACCTAGAACCTGCCCAAGGCTTGCCCCGAAACGTAGCTAGCCCAGTAATTGATATGCTTTTCCCACCGGGAAGCACCGCCCGGATTCCAATCATAGCCGTGACTGGTACCAATGGAAAAACTACCACCACCCGACTGCTTGCACATATTATGAAAACAGTTGGCTACAAAGTTGGCTTCACCACCACCGATGGCGTGTACATACAAAATCGTATGATGCTTCGCGGCGATTGCACAGGCCCTGTGAGTGCCGAATTTGTACTAAAGGACCCAACTGTTGATTTTGCAGTGTTGGAATGTGCAAGAGGCGGAATACTGAGAGCTGGTCTGGGTTTCCACAAATGCGATATGGCTATTGTGACCAACATTGCAGCCGACCATCTTGGCTTGCAGGACATCAATACGCTGGAAGATTTAGCACGAGTGAAAAGCACTGTTCCTAAATCTGTTTTTTCAACTGGTTACAGCATTTTGAACGCTGATGATGAGAATGTGTTCAATATGAAAAAGGACTTGGACAGCAAGATTGCCTTATTTAGTTTAGATGAAAATAATCCGCGAATAGTTGAGCATTGCAAAACGGGCGGCATGGCTGCAGTACTGGAAAATGGATTTATCACCATTTGCAAGGGCACCTGGAAAATACGGGTGGAAAAAGTTATAAATATACCATTGACTTTTGGCGGCAGAGCTATTTTCAATATACAAAATATACTACCCGCCGTGTTGGCAGCCTACCTGCGTGATGTAAAAATTGAGGATATGAAATTAGCACTCGATACCTTCATACCTGGCCATGTGCAAACCCCCGGACGCATGAATCTGTTCAAGTTCAAAAACTTTGAAGTGCTGATAGATTATGCCCACAACACCGCAGGATTCCAAGCCATCAGTCGCTTCTTGGACAGGGTGGAAGCTACTCCAAAAATTGGTGTAATAGCTGGCGTAGGCGACCGCCGCGATGAAGACATTATCAGCCTCGGTGCTTTGGCTGCTAAGATGTTTGATGAGATCATCATTCGTCAAGACCGCAACCTCCGCAACCGCACCGAACAACAGATAATAGACTTGATGGTTCAAGGCATCACTGAAGTGAGACCCGATATGAAATATACTGTGTTCCGCAAGGAGACCGAAGCTATAGAATTTGCCATGAGCAATGCCATACCCGGCAGTTTCATTACCATTTGCAGCGACGTGGTGCCCGATGCCCTCGAGCAGATACAACGTTACAAAGAGGAAGAAGATAAATTTGTAATCACCAAAGAGGATTTGGTGGGGTGAGTTTCCTCAAAGAACCACTTGCACCGCATTATTGTAAAAATACCATTTGCCATCCTGAGCTTGTATTTTCACTTGGGCTACATACGTGTCCTCAGCTACATAATTTCCAAGGTATTTTCCGTCCCAGCCTTTTTGTTGTTCTGGGCTGGTGCTGGTAAATAGCTGTTCGCCCCAACGATTGAAGATGGTCATTTCAAAAGCTTTGTAGCTGCTTCCATCGGCCAACTCCGCCCAAAAATTATTTACCCTCATTTGTGATGACATTGGTAAAAATGCATTTGGCATAAACACTGTAAATGGAGTAGTTGATTTACCAGTTTGCTGGCTAGTATTTGACTGAGCATTAACGCCCAAAAAGGCAATGGAGAATAGTAAGGAGTAGATGAATTTTTTCATGACCTAGGGTAATTTGAAGCTAAAGACTCCAAAAGGAAAAGAAAAGTTGCCTGAGGGTGAAATTATTTTTACAGTACATTGCATCTGTTTTCCCTCACCCCCTACCCCTCTCCTTTTGGAGAGGGGGGAAACCGCAGTCAGCCATGAGTAATCAGAAGGATTCTATATCACCCAACGCTACCCCGATTATTTATGAACGGGCGAAGAATCTCCGAAAAAACATGACGAAAGCTGAGGAGTTACTTTGGGGCTTGCTGCGTAATAGTAAAGTGAGCGGTAAGAAATTCAGGCGGCAGCATCCGATTGACAATTATATCCTTGACTTTTATTGTCATGAGCTTAAATTGGCAATCGAACTTGATGGAGAAATCCACTTGTTGCCACATGTAAAGGAACACGACATTGGTCGGACTTATGAACTTGAAAATTACTCCATCTCCATCCTTCGTTTCACTAATGATGAAGTGCTAACAAACCCATACAAAGTCAGTGATGAAATAAAAGGTTTCATAGCCACAATGAAACAATTATGATTTCACGACTTCTTCCCTCTCCCTAAGGAGAGGGTGTCTGAGCGAAGCGAAGACGGGTGAGGGGTTTTACCTCACTATCGCAGTTCCACTATTGCTGCTCAGCTCTTTTCGCAGAAATTCATAATGCTTGCGAATGAGTTGTTTGTTTTCTACTTCTTCTTCGTCCACCAGCCCTTCAAGGCTTTTCCCCACTTCGTCCATCAGCCTGTTCACCTTGCGAATCTTGAGCCTGTTGATGGCTGAAAGAATATCATGTGGAAGTGCCTGTTCAGTGGTTTTAATAGTGACTTCGTACCGCTCTTCCCAGTGAGGGCTTAGGGTGTATTTTTCCGAAATCAGATTCACGGCACGGGTACTTATTTCTATATCGGGATGGTTGATGAAATGCATATCATCAAAGGTTTCACTGCCTTCAGCTTGCTTGGCAAATTCATCGAAAATGCGTTGGTACACGGCTACTTCAAACACAATTCCGCTGGCTTGTAAATCCTCAATCACCCATTTCATCACGGTGGTTTCTTCGAAAGGAAGATTGCCCAATTTTAATAATATTCCAATCAAGTCCCGTTCCTGAAATTCGTCGGTGATACCGGGCGTTTCAATAGATAGCGGAATGCCTGTTGCCTCAATCCGGCCAGTTGGTTCGTGGCGTTTGTCCCCGTCTTTATCTATACGGTTTCGTCTTCTTATGGCCGTCACTTCCTTACCAAAAACTTCTTCACCAAAACCAAACAGCAAGGCACATTCCCGCAGATATACTTCCCGCTTCAAGTTGTCAGGAATGAGAGCCACACTTTCGGCCACACTCCGCATGGCCTCTGCCTTTTTGATTGGGTCGTTATTGGTGTCTTTCAACAGCAGACCAGTTTTGAAACGGATAAAATCTTCGGTGGTTTCTGCAAGGAATTTCCCAAAGTCATCCCCACCCAATTTGCGGCAATAGCTGTCGGGGTCTTCCCCATCAGGGAATTGCACCACTTTCACATTCAAGCCTTGAGTAAGCAGTAAATCAATTCCCCGCAGACTGGCCTTAATGCCCGCAAAATCTCCATCGTAAAGCACAGTCACATTTTCGGTGAACCGCTTCAATAGTTTTATCTGTCCTTCGGTCAGCGAAGTACCGCTGCTGGCAACCACGTTCTGTATGCCCGCTTGGTGCAGGGTTATCACGTCGGTATAGCCTTCCACCAAATAGCAATTTTCCAACTGACTGATAGCTTTCCGTGCCTGAAAAATACCATAAAGCGTATCGCTCTTGTGATATACTTCACTTTCGGGGCTGTTCATGTACTTGGCGGTCTTGGCATCCTTCTGCATCACCCGCCCACCAAAGCCTATCACCTTGCCGCTAAGGTTGTGTATCGGGAACATCACCCGACCTTTGAAAAAGTCGAAATAGCTGCCATCGTCCCGCTTTTTCACCAGCCCGCCTTTCTCCAAATAGTCAGGCTTGAATCCCGCCTTGAAAGCTGCCTGATGAAAGGCATCCCAAGAATCCAGGCAATAGCCAAGGCCAAATTTCTCTATCGTGTCGGCTCTAAAACCCCGCTCCTCAAAGTAGCTTAGCCCAATGTTTTGCCCTTCGGCTTCATTCAACAATATATTTTTGAAGTGCATAGCACTCCAGTCCAAGGCTATCAGCAGACTTTCCCGCTCCTTGGCATCGGCCTGCAGTTGTTCGCGGTCAAGCTCCCCGTCTTCCTCCACCTCTATCCCATATTTGGCGGCCAGCCATTTCAGGGCCTCGGGATAGTTCATCTGCTCGTGTTCCATCAGGAAACCCACGGCAGTGCCGGCCTTGCCACAGCCAAAGCATTTGTAGATGCCCTTGTTGGGGGTGACCGTGAAAGAAGGTGTACGCTCGTTGTGGAAAGGACAAAGCCCCAGCAGGTTGCCGCCCCGCTTTTTGAGGGCCACATACTCGCCCACCACCTCCTCTATGTTGGCAGCATGAAAAATGCGGGATATGGTAGCGGCGGTTATCAAAATGGGAAAAGGGGTGCGAATTTAAG
>SHWZ01000055.1 GCA_009693575.1 Flavobacteriaceae bacterium
TTCACCTCCGTTTTTAAGGTAATTTTTTGCCCTGTTTTTTCTTCAATAAATGTATGAATATGCTTCTTGCTTTCTTCGTTTAATGGCACAGCCGTCACTACCGTCACCGATGAAATATTATTGGCAGTGTTGTATTGCTTGATGAATTCGTTGGCAATTTCCTGTAGTAAGCCTTCGCGTTTTTTAGCGATTACAACTTCCAGAAAACGCATGGTCATTTTGTCCACTTTGCCTTCAAACACAGCCTTCATAATCGCCAGCTTTTTGCCACTGTTTATTATAGGGCTTTCCAACATGCTTTCCAAATCATTGTTCTGGGTAAGCACTGCATCCAACAGCAGGGCGTCAGCCTTCACCTGCTCCACCGCATTGTTGGCCGAAGCCATGCCCATCAGTGAGCGTGCATAGCGGTTCGATACTTTGTGAATGGCCATTCTTAGTTCAGGTTCAGGTTGTCAATGTATTCGCTGATGAGAGCTTCTTGCTCTTTGCCATATCCCAGTTTGCAGCGAAGGATTTTTTCAGCGATGTCAATGCTCAGCAAGGTAGCGGTATCCTTCAGTTGCTTCATGGCAAGGGCTTTCTCCTTGTCAATGGCTTCCTTGGCCTGTGCCACTATTTGGCGGGCATCTTCCTCAGCTTTCTTTTTGGCACTACCAATTATTTCATCCTTCATGGTGCGAGCCTCCTTCATCATTTTCTCTCGTTCCAGACGGGTTTCCTGCAACAAATTTTCGTTCGATGCGGCCACAGCCTCCATCTCACGTTTGGTGCGATCAGCCAATTCCAATGAATCGGATATTTTCTTTTCACGTTCGCTCAGGGCAGCCAGTATAGGCTTCCAGGCAAATTTGCCCAGTATGAACAACAGAATTGAAAAGGTGAGCGTGGCCCAGAAAACGAGGCCAAACCCGGGGGTTACTAAATCCATGGTTTAGTTTGGTTTTTGTGAAAACAGCAAGGCTGCTTCCGGATTAAATGAACAGGATAAGCAGGCAAAGTACGATGGCGAAAAACACGGCTCCTTCCACCAGGGCGGCAGCAAGAATCATGTTTGTACGGATATCGCCGATAGCTTCAGGCTGACGTGCTATTGATTCCAAGGCACTGCCACCTATGCGGCCAATACCTACACCGGCACCAAGGGCGGCTATACCAGCACCGATACCGGCACCCATTTTTGCAAATCCAACGGTAGCTGCACCAGCGGCGGCAGGCTCTTGAAGAAGAATGTTGAGAAGGCTCATTTTATTTAGTTATTAGTTGTTATGTTTAGAGTTCTTAGTTGTGAGAGGTAGGAGGGCAGATGCCAGTATTTTCTTATATCTTATTTCTATCAGTCTTAAATCACAAATCTTAAATCAATCAATCATCAGTGGTGTGGTGCTTCCTCGTGGTGGTGTTCTTCTATCGCTTGTCCAAAGTATAAAGCTGCCAGCAATGTAAAAACGTATGCTTGAAGGAAGGCTACCAGCAACTCCAGACAACCCATGAACAAAGCCATGAATACCGAGAAGATGGAAACACCGTAACCAACTGCTGCACTCATTTCGCCGAAGATGAAGATGAGGCAGAAGAAGCCCAAGATGATGATGTGGCCGGCCATGATGTTTGCAAACAAACGTATCATCAATACCAGTGGCTTAGAGAAGAATCCGATAATCTCCACGATAGGCATCAATGGCACGGGGAACTTCAACCACCAAGGCACACCGGGTGTGTTGATGATATGTATCCAGTAAGCTTTTTTGGCTGAGAACGAGGAGATGAAAAACACAAACAAGGCCAGTACCATGGTCACGGCTATGTTGCCAGTCACGTTTGCACCGCCGGGAAACCAAGGGATAAGTCCGAAAAGATTGTTGAAGAAGATAAAGAAAAACAGGGTGAGTAAGAACGGCATGTACCGCATGTATTTCTTGTCGCCAATGGATGGCTTGGCTACCTCGTCACGCAAGAAAATAATGAGTGGCTCCATGAAAGACTGAATGCCTTTAGGAACCAATTGGCCACGTTTATATGCCCTAGAAATCCTGAAAGCGATAAGGCAAAGAATAATAACAGCAATCAGCATGGCTGCTACGTTCTTGGTAATCGAAATGTCGTAGAAGCTTAGTTCCTTGTCTTCTGCTACTATCTTATTGTTTTTGTCGAGGCTGTAGCCATTGTAAGAAGCATGTCCATGTTCAAACTTGGAAGACATGAAACACTCCAAGCCTTTTTCGCTTGAATAAAGAATCACCGGAAGACTGATGGAAACTGGATGGCCGTTGATGTCGCAGATATGCCAGTCGTGGGCATCTTTTACGTGCTCCAGTATGGTTTCTCCCGGCTTGAATTTCTCCTTTTTTGCTTCGTGGTTTTCTGTGGCATGTTCCCCAGCAGCAGTTTCGGGGTGGTTGGCAAAAGCCGACACGCCAAAAAACGTCGTGAAAATGAACGACACTAACAAAAACCGAAGCGGTTTTAAAAATGTGAACTCTTTGTGGGCGGGACTTTCCAACGACTGCATGTTTTTTTGAAATCGGTCGCAAGGTATAACGGCAAAAGGGAATCACCAAGCCTATAGAAAAAAAAAATTATGACTGCAAAGAGTCGAATCTATCAGTCTGACTGTCAATTTTTTGAATCGTTGACGCCGTGCACTCTCTAGCCTGTACAGGCTATCCCTTATTATGACCCTGATGTTTGCCGACTTCCTGCCTTTCCTTATCATCCTTGTTGTATTGGAAGTTCTTTGGAAGTTTGGATTATTCGCCACTTTCACGAACCGATTTTTGGTTAGTAACGAGGATGAGGACGAACTGTCACCGCCCGATTTGCTTACTTATAGAAAAGCACTAACAAAACATCTACCTTATTTCCAAGAATTGGGGCTGACACAGCATTTAAAGTTCGTGAAGGAATAGTCAACTCACTATTCTACCATCGTTTTCAGCTTTATTTTTTTTAATAAAAACTCAGAGTATCCGCTACCAGCTTCTTTGGCTTTTTGCCAACTTTCAAGGGCTTCATTGTGGCTGCCAAGTTTATAGTGTATGTCGCCAAGGTGTTCGAGCACTTCGGCATTGTTGGGGCTGGTATCGGCCGCTTTTTTTACATGCTCCAAGGCTTCTGCATAGTTGCCCAATTTGTATAGTACCCAGCCATACGTATCATCATAGTTGGCGTTGTCTGGTTCAAGGGTTACAATTTTTTTGCCCATCTGTTCGGCCTTGGCAAGCTGTGTATTGCGAAGTGAAAGAAAATAGGCCCAATTGTTCAACACATACGTATCGTTGCTGTCGAGCAACAGGGCTTGCTTGTAAGCCGAGTCGCTCAATGTATACTTCTTGGTGAAGTTAGCGGCATCGCCCAACCCAGCCAGCAGCCTAATGCTTATTTCAGGATCAACGGGTGCAGTTTCCAATCCTGCCATGGCACAGTTTACGGCAGCTTCATATTTTTTCAATCGGTAATTTGCAGTCATATTGAAAAAATAAAACACTGAGATATTTGGGAAAAGTTCAAGCCCCTTGGCTGAATGTGTTGCAAGTTTTTCAATTTCATTCAATTTCAAATCGAGGTCGCACAAACGCACATATACTTCAAACGATGAGTTGTTATGATTCAGCGATTCTTCGTAAACATCTCTTGCCGTATCATACTTTTCAGATTGCATTAACACATCCGCATAAAATCGGTAGGCATCTGCATCGTTAGGGTGAGCAGTAATCATTATTTTGCCCATTATAGCCATATCAATTAAGGCTGCCTTGTTGCCCATTGTATTTGGGTAACGTTCTAAAATAGCCGTCATTTTTAGTTTAATATCAATGCGACTATCATGCAATGCCTTCTTCATTTCCTCAGTACTGGCTATTTCTTCTTTCCTGCGGTAATAATAATCGCTCATGGCAAAATGTGCGTATCCATTTTGAGGGTCTTTGCCTAATATGTCGGTGTATATTTTCAGAGCATATTTTTCCTTACCTTTGTTCATATATAGGTCGGCCACCATCCCTTTGTAACGTAGGTTTTCAGGAAATGCGGAACTGAGTTTTTTAATTTCGGCCAATGCTTTTGTGGCCCTATGGGCTTGTAAAAATACATTCTCTTTCGCCAACGAATATTCTTCGTTTATTCCGTTATTTTTTTCAAGGATATTGTAAATTTTGATTGCATGGTAATTGTCGCCTCCAATGGAGTACATGGCACCCGCATCATCAAGGTACTCGTTGTTACTTGGGTCAAGTTTATAGATTTTGAAGTAGGTATCACCCGCAGCTGAAAACTCATGCTTGAGCTTTTGTACTTCGGCTTGCAGCTCAAAGTACCAGCGGTTTTTGTCGTCCAAATGTATAGCTTTACTCAACCAGTAGTCAGCTTGTCTCAAGTCGCGACGGTGGCGGCTAATTTTGGCCAACATATACATACTTGCATGGTGGGCGGGGTCGAGAATGAGGCAAGAACGAAACTCTCGCTCTGCCTGTTGTTCATTGCCCAAAGCCCCTTGACGTATTCCTTCATAGTAGGCGTCTTGCAGTTGTTGAAACTTCGATTCATTCAACTGCTTTTTACCCTGCCCAACTAGGCTACTGGCTTGAAAGAGGAGCAAAAAATATAGTGCGATTGAACGCATTTGTTGAGGATGATTCGGCTATTATCGGCTGATGACAGAGTAGTCACCAAGGCTTAATTCTTCAGGCTTTCCAGTGTGGTGGGCGTGGCTGCCAATCATGCTATGTGCTATTAATGCGTTCTTAATTTTTGTATGCTCATGCACGATGCAATCCTTCATTACAGAATCGCTCACCGCACACCCATTTCCGAGGGAAACATAAGGACCCACTACTGAATTTTTAATCTCCACCCCTTCACCAATAAAACAAGGAGGTATAATCACCGAATCACTGATTTTGGCCGAAGGGTGCACCAGTTGTTTTTCTTTGTTGTTTTCCAAAACCCGTTGGTTGGTATGCACTGTGCTTTGGTAATTGCCGCAGTCAAGCCATTCGTCCACAGTAGCGGGCTCAAAAGTCAGCCCCTTGTTTTTCATGTTCTCTAGGCCATTAGTCAGTTGATATTCGCCCTTTTCTTTTATATCGTTATCTACCAAATACTGGAGTTCGTTTCGCAAGTTAGCACCGTCTTTGAAATAGTAGATACCAATAATAGCGAGGTCACTCACGTAATCTTTTGGCTTCTCCACAAAGTCAGTGATGTGGCCATCTGCCCCAATTTTTACCACCCCAAATTGCTCAGGGTTCTTCACATGATTCACCCAGATGATGCCATCCTGTTCGCGATTTATTTTGAAATGTGCCACAAACAATGTGTCGGCAAAGGCCACGATGCAATTTCCTGTGAGCGAATCGCCTGCACAAAGTATTGCATGTGCTGTTCCAAGTGGTTCATCTTGGTAACAAATCTTTCCTTTGGCCCCAAGGCTTTCGGCTATTCTCACCAAGTTCTCTTCGATTGCTAGACCAAATTCGCGGCCTATGACAAAAGCTATTTCGTTGATGGTATCGTTGGTGCTTTGGGCAAGGTCTTCACAAAGCCGCTGAACGATTGGCTTACCTGCTACGTGAAGCAATGGTTTTGGTGTGGTAAGTGTGTGTGGCCTCATGCGTTTTCCCATGCCAGCCATTGGTATGATGATGTTCATCCTGTGTTTTTTCGTTGTTAATTTTTTCCAGTGCTTCCGTACCCACCTTCTCCGCGTTCGGTTTCTTGTAAAGACTCTTTTTCTTCCCATACGGCTTGTTCGCATTGTGCAAACACCATTTGAGCAATGCGGTCTTGTGGATTCACCGTGTATTTTTCAGCCGACAAATTTACCAGCAAAACCTTTATCTCGCCCCTATAGTCGCTGTCTATGGTGCCCGGGCTGTTCAGCACTGTTATACCGTGATTGAGTGCCAGCCCGCTACGGGGGCGTATCTGGGCTTCGTAGCCTTGAGGTATTTCCACAAAAAGTCCGGTAGGTATCAGTTTCCGTTCAAGTGAAGCTAATTCAACATGCGTTTCCATATTTGCTTGCAAGTCCATACCTGCGGCACCCGATGTTTTGTAGGCTGGCAGTGGCATTCCACTTTTGTTCAGCACTTTTATGTTCGCCATTTAGTGAGCAAAAATAGGCTATTGGCCACTTGCAGGGTGGTATGACGCGTTGGCGGGTACTTTTGTAAGCCAAATATGCAGCCTACCCGATTTTATTGTACCCTGTTGATTGCATTGATAAGTGTGGCAAATGGGCTGGCTCAAGGCATCAACTTTGGTCCAACATACGAGTATGAAACGCGTAAAACCTTTGCAGAGTTCATTAACCAAACTGATGCCAATATCTACCTACTCCGTTGCCGAAATCCATATTACGAAGGCAATCTCTACATCGAGAAATACGATAACGTACTGAACCTTGTTTCTACTGAAACAATCAAAGCTGACAAAGGGCGGATTATTGGTGTAGTTCCGTACAAAAGTTGCTTTTGGGTTTTCAAGATACTTCGGTCATTACGTGAGGGGCTGTTTTTGATAAATGCTTCGCAATATACTTACGATGGCAAAAAAATGAGCGAGCGGAATGTGACTAGCTTTGCCATGACTCATTATGCCGCTGATGGTGAAATCATCCTCACCGTTTCACCCGACAAAAATCGCCTACTTTTCTACACCGATTTTATTGATGATACTGGAATACCGAAAGTGAAAATTTTGGTAACTGACAGCCTCTTGAACTCGAAGGAAATAGTTACCGATGCTTTGCAAACAGAAAGTTTGGAGTACGATGTAGACCAAATGGAAACTGACAACAATGGCAATTTTTTTATGCTCAGCAGCGAATTGCTCGATTTACGCCCTGAGAAGAAGAAGGACAGGGTGCAGCACCAGCTAATCTATCACTTGGCGGGGGAAGAAAATTTGCATTTTGAGGTGCTTGACAGCAACCAAATCATTAGTAGCCACCTGTTAAGGGTAGATGAACGAACGAAGCAAATTAACATTGGCGGATACTATGCCAAATATGAAGTGCCTTGGATTGAAGGCAGCTACCATGCGTGTTTCGGGCTACAGCCATTTGAAACCGTCTACTATACCATGAAGGATTTCACGGATACTTTTCGGAGAGCGGTGATAGGTGAAAGGATGTTTGTCCGTGGGGTTGACCTCCGCGATTATGACCTCAGGGATTTAGTCCCAGCACAAAATGGCTTTTTTATGATTGGCGAGAACGCCTTCACAGCAGAGCAAGCAAATACCAACTTTGTGTATGGAAGTATGCAGACTTCCTACAAAACCACCCACCATTTCAACGACATCATTGTAGAGAAAACCGATAGCCAGGGCAAGCCACAATGGATGCAGGTGCTCAAGAAAAAGCAGACTTCGGTAAATGATTTGGGAATTTATTCAGGCTACTTCTTTGTTGCCGGAAAGGATAGCCTTCAATTCATCTACAATAACCTGGGCAAGGATGCCGACACCATCATGCAACAAACCATATACGCTGACGGACGGGTTGCCTCATCTGTGTTTTTGGTAGGTAAAAACGAAGATATATCCATAGTGCCAAGCCAATGCCGGGTGCTGCCTTCAGGCAAGTGGCTGCTCATATTCAACCGCGACGATAAGTTTCAGTTGGGATTGGTGGAGTGAATTAAAGCCAACCCAATTCCGAAAACATTCTTTTCTTGTAGTAAAAATACTGCCATAGGATAGATTTTCGATAAATGCCTGAATGCGTTGAAAGGCTGTTTCCTTGTGGCCTTTCCCGCCGCCATTTACCCATGCTTCCCACGAAACTTACCCATGCCCTTACAATGGCCCAAGCTGCTGCAAACTCTCCTTTTGTGGCCGTGCGAGTGGCCGCAATGCCATCAAGCATCAAACGGAGGAATAATACACGAAAAGCCAAGCCAGCAGGCAAGTTTCGTAAAACAATAATGAGGTTGTTCTTGAAATTAAGAAAGGTCTTTCGGGGACTTGTTTTGTGCAAGGTGCCGCCCCCCACATGATATACTGAGGATTGTGGGCATACATATATTTTATGTCCCAGATTTTTCAGCCGCCAGCAGAGATCAATCTCTTCCATGTGGGCGAAGAGTGGCTCGTACAATCCGCCCGCCTGCCAGTAGTTTTCAGCCCTCACAAACAGGCAAGCTCCAGTAGCCCAAAAGGTTTCTATGGCAGTATCGTATTGGCCATTGTCGGTTTCACATTCATCGAAGATGCGTCCACGACAAAACATATATCCCAAGTGATCCATGAACCCACCACAAGCCCCTGCATATTCAAATTTGGTTTTATCCGCATACTGCAAAATCTTTGGCTGACAAGCTGCAATATTTTTGTCAGACTCCATGAGTTCTATCACGGGTTCAATCCATCTCGAAGGCACTTCAATATCAGAATTTAGAAGAATATAATAATCAGCTTGCACATGTTTCAGGCAATCGTTGTAGCCTTTTGCATAGCCACCATTCACGGCATTTTGCACAATGCGAACCTGCTTATAATATGTTTGTAAAAAAGCCATAGAATCATCCGAGGATGCATTGTCTCCAACAATGATTTCCAAGTTGGAGTAGCTGCTGCCTAGTACCGAAGGTAGGAACCTTTCCAGCCAATGTTTTCCGTTCCAGTTCAGGATAACTACAGCTACTTTGGGTTGTGACATTTTATCGTTTACCAATAGTTTGATTATATCCTATATAAATTCCTACACCGGCATTATATTTAGGAACAATTACTGATTCTACTCCGAGCAGATAAATGCTAAATACATTATTTTTTTTCTTTAGGGAATATCCAATGTCCAAATCGTAATCACCGTAGCCACCTAAGCCTATCCTACTAACAAAGGCTCCTCTGTTTTTGCTTAACACTTTGCTGTATTCAATTAGTATTCTGGGAGCAAAATTTGCATTAGGCCTGATGGTAAATTGCACAGCAAGCCTGTCGTCATTGGCGAATGCTCCGGATAATTTATACCTGAAAATTGCAGGTAAAAAGCTTAGATAATCTTCATTCTTTATACGTTTGGTAAATTCATTCTTAACGCTATCATGCAAATTGCTCACAAAGTTCCTTTCGGCAACCGCAGCTATATTTGGGATGTCGACTCCATTGAACACAAACGAAGAGTCAAAACGGAATTGCTGCGGGTTCGCAGTCCATATAATTCCTCCAAGGTCAGTAAGCCAAACTTGATGTTGGTATTTGCTTCCAAAATACTTCCATGTTGCATCCAACCCTAAGCCGAAGCCAGACAACTTGATCAGTGGATTGGGATATGGTTTTGAACGATTGAACTGTATATTGGCATTTACATCTAGAAACTCACCTGCATCCTGTGTGAATATATTTAGGTCTTTGGCAATAAGGTGTGTTTCCCGCAGCCCTACAATTAGGTTCACGTTGGTTTCAAAATAGTTTCGGCCTATTACTTTGGCAAATCCATACCCAGCTTTGAGCCAACTGATACTACGATAATTTACGTTTCCAAGCTCGACCTTTTCGCCCGCAAAACGACCATTTCCATACAAAGCCAATTCTACCAAATTTTTGCTGAAGGAGGTATTCAGGTTTGACGCTGCACCTAATTCAATATAGTGGCTCTTGTTATTTTTTGTAAAGGTATTCAAGCGGATATTTCCATAGAAATCTAGCCCAATACGGTTCACATTTTTCAGCCGCTTGATTATTTCCCGTTTGTGGTTAGCGTCTATGTAACCACCCAATTGCATGATCGCCAAAGAGGATTCGCCAATGCTGTTTGAATTTGCCATAAAAAAAGTTTCCATACCCACGGAAGTAATATGATACTTTAGGCTGTCATTGGATGAGGCAGTTAGTATTGGAAGAGTAGTAATGCTAACCCACAAAAAGAGGAGCTCCGCAAGACATCGGGGGCTTCGGCCTTTTAATCTATTGATTCCGAAGTACATTCTCTTAAGCCCTCGCAATGAATGAGTAAATTTTTTGGGGCTAATGAGTTTCCAGTTCACCTTATTTTCCTCCAACTCGATAGTTAGCATCTGCAATCAGTTTTACATTCATTTTCCAGTAATCATAGAACCTCAATATACCTCCTGGCCTTGTTTGCAGGTTGATAACTATGGCTGCATATTTGGCTTTTTCTAGAGTGGTAATCCTGTCGGCAGTCACAAATTCTTGGATACTGCTTTTCACCGGAAAGCATACTGCTGCATTGCCAGGGCTTAGTGTTCCAGCCCGCAACAAATTCCCGCCTGTCAAAAACAATTCGTCCAGCTTGTTTTTGCTTGCATCCAATAATACAACATTGGCAGTAGCTTCCAGCGGAAAGCCATTTTCTGCCAGTAGTTTCAAGGTGATGCTATTCAGTTTTCCGTCTTTGTTCAAAGAACCTATACTAATCGCCACCGTGTCAACAATGGTGAGCTGATCAGCATAAAATGCAAATGGCATCTCAACACCAAGCCTCAATTTGATGCGGCTGTCTTTGTAAAAAAAATCACGGTAGTTATGTACATTTCCCTGTGCATTTATTTTTAAGTCGACTTCGTATTGTAGCTGGGTTGGCTTATTTTCCACCAGTTTCATTATATTACTGTTGGTTTCATCAATCCTAAAAAAACTGCCTACCTGACGGTATGGATTATCCAATGCCCTGCCAATAATTAACGGCCCTGATAGAGAACTACCAGCTAAGTCTAAGGTCTGTGTGGGCGAAACTGCTGCCAACTTCTTTATATCAATCTGACTGTTCACCCCAATGCCATTTTCCACGTTCAGGCTCAATTCCAGTTTGTCCAACTGAAATGTTCCGGATACAATTTTTTCAAACACTTTCGTATTTATGTTGGATGGCCCCAACTTGGTGCTCTGCATTCCAAAATATCCTTGAACCCATTCCGGCTCAATGCTATTCAGTGTAAACTTAAGTTGCAAACTATCTGTATTAGTAATAGTACTGGCAATGCCTGTGCTATCAACTGATGCAAGCACGTGTGCCTTTATGGTATTTGACCCGTTTGCTAGCCCGCCACGCAAATCTATTATATGTCCGCTGAGGTCAAAATTAACTTTCGAAACAACAGGATTTCCACCAATGCTTTTCGCTATAGCGAAATTGTTTGAATATACAATTCCAGCCTTTTTTGCTCCAGGAAGCTCTAACACTAACTTTAGGTTTTCAGGGAGGGTGCTGGTAGCTTCCAGACTAATTAAACCTTTATCTAATCTCAGGTATTGAATCTCCGCACCATTGGCAGAAAAGTTAAAATCCTTGTTAAAATCTATTAGGGTTCGGCTAGGGAATACCGCCGTTACGGAACTCACCTGTATATTTTTCAGGCTAATTTGGACAAGGCTGTTAAGCCCGGTATCAATGATTACTGAATTGCTGCCGCTGCCAGGTGAGGCAATGTTCAATATCGTTCCATCCAAAGCTCCTTCTATCTTTTTCCCGTTTAATGGCAAACTGTGCGTCTCCTTGCCACCATCTGCTTTGATGAGTTTAAATGTATCCTGCACTATCATGCTGTTGTCGCTCTTGTTAGTGAGGCTGAACACAAAGTTGGTGATATCAATCGGGAAATTGTTGGTGACGCTGAACTCCATAGTGCCGCTCACTATTTGTGCACTTTGAAAGAGCGAACTTGCATCAATGCTTGTCTTGTTTGGACTGCTGCTACTCAGGCTGGGTACCGCCAAACTGCTTCCATGATTGGCTATGATGGTTGCCCCAGTCACTCCTCCTTGCTCGCATATCCTGCCCAACGAGATGACATGGCTTACTGTTGTATTTGCAAGGGTCATGTCCTGCAAGCGGAGGCTCTGCACCAAACTTGTATCCGGTATTTTGGCCAATGACGAAGCCGGTGTGTCAATTAATAGTTGGTGATACGCAATGCTTATCTTGCCATTGGGGTCAATCTTTTTCAAGCTATCAGGAATCAGTTTCTCCAAAGTGAGGCTTACATTGGCTATAGGCAATAGTATATCGGCATCCCATGATGGAGGTTGCCGCTTCCTACTACAAGAAGCTAGCACGGCTGTGAGGCCCAAAAGAACACAAAAAATATGTTTCGCTTTCAATACCATTGGATGAGGAGGCGAAGTTAAGGGAGGACTGGGATACCCCCCATCGAAAACCAATTTCTGTTAACTCAATTCACCATTCAATGAGTCCATTTTAGGAGACTCTGAGAGTGTGAGACAAATTTAGTTCGAATAATCTTGCCAATGAATATTCATAGTGCCGAAAGTCCTCCACAAGATTCCATTTCTTGCTCACCTGGTTCATGTGGATATAGTCAAATCTCTGATAGGTGCGGGCATCATATAGGCATATCTTAATATTGAACGAATACTAGGACACCTCATCATTTGCTGTCACTGGCATTCACCCCAATGCCATGAATAATCAACGTTTCCGAATCATACCCTTGCTTTAGTTCATCTAAATTTGATATGCCATGAAACCCTCGTTGTTACCTATAGGGTTGTTAAGACTGGCTCGACAGCTACAATTTAATGTAGCGGCCAGCCCAAGATTACTTTTGGTTTTAACTTTTGGCCGAAAAGGGAGTCGTCATTTACCATTTTCATTTTCACCCTGAGTTGTGAATTGTATTGGCAAAATAACTTTCCAACTCCAGACCTTTTCCCCCATTTTTGCACCAGAATGAAACCCATCGGAATCTTCGACTCAGGTATCGGCGGCCTTACAATTTATAAGGCTATACGAGAGTTAATGCCCAATCAGGAACTCATCTATGTAGCAGATAGCATTCATTTGCCTTATGGCGATAAAAGCATGAACGAAATACTACAATATAGTAAAGGGATAAGTGAGCGGCTGATGGAAAAAGGCTGTCAAACGATAGTGATAGCCTGCAACACAGCTTCTGCTGCTGCGTTACACCCCTTGAGGAAAATTTACCACAACTTTACTTTTGTAGGCATGGAACCTGCTGTGAAGCCAGCAGCAGAGCAGACCCAAAGCGGTGTGGTAGGAGTGATAGCAACAGTGGCAACCTTTCAAGGAGAGCTTTTTAAGTCGGTTGTAGAGCGTCATGGAGCAGGCGTAAAAGTGATAGAACGACCCTGTCCAGGACTGGTGCAGCAGATAGAAGCCGGGCATTGTAATTCCATAGAAACTGAAACCATGCTGCGACACTGGTTAGAGCCGATGCTGGCCAGCGGCATGGATAGGCTAGTACTTGCTTGTACGCATTATCCTTTTGTATTATCATTGCTGCAAAAAATATGTGGTACATCAGTAACTATTATTGATCCAGCTCCAGCTATAGCGAGGCAGGTGGTAAGGGTGGTAAGGGAGCAGTCGACAGTTTCGACCGACAGCTATTTCACGACTGGTAATAAGACTCAATTTGTACAAGCTGCCAACAATGCAGGTTATAAAATGGAAACAGCAACAGAACTCCATTGGCAAAACGGACACTTGACTATATGAAAAAAAGAAAGAAAGAAGTAGTTGGCCGGGACACCAACCACATACAAAAACCTAGTCGGGCTAACGAGCGTTTTGCCAAGCCACCTCCTCCTTGGGC
>SHWZ01000056.1 GCA_009693575.1 Flavobacteriaceae bacterium
GAAGAGGTGAAAGAAGCACCGAAAGCCCCAGTGAAAGCAAGCAAAGAAGCGGAAAAGCCCAAGGGTGGCATGACCAGTAAGAAAACTATACTAAATAAAACGGAAACAAAGCCCAAAGAGGAAGAAAAAACAGAAGAGCTTAAAAATGTTGTGAAAGAACAGCCTAAGAAGACCGATAGAGCCACTCCTCCTACCAACAAGAAAGAAGAGCCCCCAAAGGAGGTGGTAGGAGAAGAAAAGAAAGAGCCTGAAAAAGAAGTAGAGAAAGAAGAGCCCAAAAAAGAAGAGCCAGCCCCACCCGCAAAAAAGGAAGATACCAAGATAAGCAACCCAAAAGGCAAAAAGGAAGACACGAAAGCCAAGCCAACTGACAAAGATAAAAAGAAAGAAGAAGTGAAAAAGATGGAGGAAGAAAAAGAAGTTGAAAAAGAAGAAACTGAAGAAGAAGATGATGACAAACCGAAGCCAAAGTTCAGGATACTTAAGTAGGCTGTTTGTTGCGGTTCTGCTGTTTCAGTTTGGATGCAGTTCCCCAGCTGGCAACTCAACACCCGCAACTGGCAACTCCGACAGCCTTCCTTCCGAAATCATTGCTATCAATGCCGAGATAGCGAACAGTCCCAGTGACCCCGAACTAATATACCGCCGCAGCAAGCTGTGGGCCGACAAGAAACAGTTTGACAAAGCATTGGAGGATATAGATAAGGCCACCCAACTCGATAGCACTAATCCATTATATCATTTTCGTGGTGGCGAATACCTGTTTGCCCTCAACTTCAGTCAACGTTCAGCCGCAGCTTTTGAGCAAGCTGTAAAGTATAACCCCAACTACACAGATGCTTGGCAAAAGCTTGGTGAATTATACTTGCTGGTGAAGGAATATGAAAAGAGCGAAAAATGTTGGAAAGCATTGCTGCGAATAGATAAGAACAATTCCCATGCGGCGTTTTTCAGGGGCATTATGTATAAGGAAATGGGCGACACCACCAAGGCTGTGCAGGCATTTCAGTTTGCCACCGAACTCGACCCCAAATACATAGAACCACAGATGCAGTTGGGCAGCATTTTCTCCGCTAAAAACAACCCGCTTTGTGTGCGTTATTTTCAGAATGTGATAGACGTGAACCCCAAGCTGGCCGAAGCCTACATGGCTCGTGGCGATTTCTACCGCCGTGCTGGAAAGTATGGAGAAGCCATCAAAGACTTTGACCAGACATTGACCTTGCAGCCCACCAACTACTTGGCAAACTATAATGCGGGAGTCATTTTTGTGATGCAGAAAAAGTGGAAAGCCGCAGCCAAACAGTTCACCGAGGTGATAGATAAAAATCAGGGATATACATACGCCTACTTCAGCCGTGCTAATTGCTACCAGTACCTTGGCGAAATTGGCAATGCCCGCGAAGACCTAAAAAAATGCCTAGAACTCGACCCCAAATTTCCTGAAGCTGAAAAGATGCTGAAGGGCTTGGCGAAGTGAGAGTGGAACAAAATGGCTTCACTCAAATAGTCGTGTGGTAAAGAGTAGTTGGAAAGGTACATTTGCGGGGTGTTCATAGTGGTTGGGCATCAGGGAAGCCAAGTCACCGAAGATACTCTATCAACCAATGGCAAGTATAAATTTATGAAGATAACTGCTCTCCTTCCAATCATTCTGTTATATTCTATTACATCATTTTCTCAAGCAAATAAACCAATAGCTTGAAGCCTTGAGGAGGTGGATTCTTTCCATCGCTTGCCGAATGGTAAAAAAAGTTATCTTTTATTTAAAAAAGGGAAAGTGGGTTATTTGCAAACGCCAGGGTCGTGTTTATTAAACGCCGAATACAACAGTATTGTAAAAGTAGGTACTCATTTTCTTCAATTGTCAAAGGACGGACTTTTTGACAAAAAAGTGATGCCACGAATGAAGGCAATATATGACTCTATTTTCTGTATTGGCTCCTACGAAAGACTAGTAACAGTATTTGTAAAAGGTAAAGTGATGCGTTTTCTGAGTTCAGACAGCATTTGGATAGATAGTGTTGGGTCTTTTTCTTACATCCCCAAGGGCAGCCAGTCTCTGTGGTTTAAAACACGGAACGGCTATGGCCACTTTTCGGACAATGGAGAACTAAGCCTTCATCCAGTATTCCATTCAGTTTCTCCGCTTCTCAAATTTCATATTTTGAAAAACAATAGTAAGTATAGAGTTTATGCTCATAATCCTGACTCTGTCGAAAAATACAAATTGGGAATCGGAGAATTTGACTCATTCCAAATAACTACTACTACTACAGCTTTGCCCTTTGCCAATGGTAAGGTTGGCATGGCTGACCAACGAGGGAATATACAACTTTCTGGTATTTATGATAGCATATTTATCCATCCAAATCAGGTACTCAAGAATAATTTTTTATACATCACAAAGCAAGGGGGTAAATATGGAACATTCGTGAATAGGCTTTTTAAGTCAAATTGTGAATATGATAACTACTACTATGAAGGAGGCAACATTGTTTGGCTAAAACAAGGACAACATCGGGTGACCAAGAAATTTTAATAAGTCTTCTGTTGTGGCTCTTCTGAATCGTGATTTATTTCTCTTACTGGAAAAGGAAACCTGATTAAGGAGTGTTTTTAGTCGGTATCTTCAAACCTGACAGTCCCGCCTATGCGGGATTGTACTTGTTGCTAAACAAATACAATCTTAACAGAATAGTAGGCATTACAGTTTTTTTTTGCAAAAATATGCCTTCATAAGTTTAATAAATAGTTGACTTTGGTCTTGAGAACATCGACCATTTATACTTTGCGGTCTCTGAGCCTCTGCGTTCAAAAAACCATCACTCAATCCCCGGGAACGCACTTCCCGGAAACATACTTCATGCAATGGCCACCATTTCGCTTTCGGTCACGTTCTTGCGTTTTCCAATGCACGGTTCATGGCTATGCAGAGGTAGTCTTCCAGTTGCTCTTTGTCGCTCAGCAGTCCATCAGGGATGGAGACCCCCACGAAGCGGTTGTTGGCGTTGGCGGTCACCTCCAAGCCTTCACATTCCCCCGTCACCATCACGGTATCTAAGCGTTGTTTTAGTTCGGCCATTTGCTGCTGGGCAGCCATTATTTTGTCAAGCATTGGTGTATGAAATTAGTTAAGGTTGAGTTCTTCAAACCATCCAGATTCACGGTTTTTACGCACGTTGTCCCATGGGAAATAGCGGCCATTCATGGCTATGTACACTCCTGCAGGAAGGCTTTGTGCAAAAGCCAAGGCACTGCCCAAATTGAATAGGCCATCGCTGCTGCCAAAAGTATAAGGAATCATGGCCCCAGTAATGATAATGGTTTTTCCGAGATTGGCTTCGGCCAGCACCTTGCCAGTAGTGGTCATGGTGTCGGTGCCATGAGTAATCACAATGCGGTTTTCATTGCAGCTCTTGCAACGCTCCAATAGCTGATTACGGTGCTCATCCGTTATGTCAAGACTATCCAGCAGCATGAGGGTTTCTACCTCAAAAGGCAGGCGACAACGGCCAAGTTTTAACAACTCCTGAATATGAGTATCCTTGAAATATAACTGCCCGTTCAGTTCGTTGTATTCCTTGTCGAAAGTGCCGCCGGTGACGAAGATTCGCATAATTCTAATCTGGTAGTATGAGAATGTGGCTATTGTCTAAAAATTCAAAACTTACAAATCTTTATTCTACGCTCAAAATAGCCACCTCAGCAGCAACACAATGATGGCGAAAAGGAAGATGAAAAGGGAGATACGGTTTATGCCGTGCATCATTCGCAAGTTGAAGCCGGGGCGTTGTTCGGCAGGCTGCGACTTTCGCAGGTATAGGTAGCTGAGTATTTTGTTCCACATGGTATTTTGTGCTGCGAAAGTAGGCATAAGCCCTTTAGACCCCAATTCATTATTTGCCAAAAGGAAACGAATAATCCTACATCAAATTTTCACACTACATTTGCCCCTGAATGCGATCACAACTTAGGCTTTACATTTTTTTACTACTCCTGTTTCCCTTGGCTGCCTTGTTGCAAAGCAGCAAGCACGATGAGGGAATGTACCCCATGTCGTCGCTGGGAGGGCTAAACCTACAAAAGGCAGGACTGCAAATCCCATTGAAGGAGCTTTACAACACCGAAGCCCCCAGTTTGGTAGATGCAATTGTGCGGCTAGGTGGATGCACTGGTTCATTTGTGAGTGGCGATGGTTTGATAATAACCAACCACCACTGTGCCTTTGGTTCGGTGGCTGCCATTAGTGATACTGCACACAATTATATTCGTGATGGTTTTGTGGCCCGCACACGCGAACAGGAGTTGCCTGCACAAGGACTTACTGCGAAGATTGCAGTATCGTATGATGATGTGTCGAACCGCCTCCTGAAAGAAGCTAACGTGTTTGCCGACCCCGAATTGAGGCAAAAGATGATAGCCCAAAAAAAAATGGAACTGCTGAGTGAGGAGAAGATGAAAAATCCTAGCCTTTACTGCGAAGTTTCCGAGATGTTTACTGGCAAAGTATATGTGTTGTTCCGCTACAAAATATTGTTGGATGTGCGGCTGGTGTACGTGCCTCAGCGAACCATTGGTGAATATGGTGGCGAAACCGACAACTGGGTGTGGCCGCGTCATTCAGGCGATTTCTCTTTTGTGCGTGCTTATGCTGCTCCTGATGGCGAATCTCGGGCCTTCTCTAAAGAAAATATACCGTACAAGCCTGCCAAGTTTTTGAAAGTGAACCCAAATGGTGTAAAGGAAAATGACTTTGTTTTTGTGTTGGGTTACCCTGGACGCACTTTTAGGCATCAGCCTTCCCAGTTTTTTGAATACCACCAGAAATACCAATTGCCTTATGTGACACAAACCTACGACTGGCAGATAGCTAAAATGGAAGAGATTGGGAGGCGGGAATCTAACTACGAAATCCTTTATAGTTCACGCATAAAAACGCTTGCCAACACTACCAAAAACTACAAGGGCAAGTTGCAGGGATTCAAGCGAGAACCTTTGGTGGAAGAGAAACGCAAGGAAGAGCAGGCACTCCAAAACTATATCTTAAACGATTCAAGACTAAAGGAACAATACGGGACATTGCTCGCCGATATTGACAAAATATATCAGCAACGGTTTGCAGAAGCTGAACGCTATTTCTGGCTGAGTCAATTGGTGACCACCCCAGGTATTTTCAATGCAAGTTGTCAGGCCAATTCCTATCAAAAAGAGGTGGAGGTGCTAGCAAAAATGAGGTGGAAAGACGTCTTGACATTGAATGGAAAGGATATGAAATCGAAGATGGGAGAGGCCTATGGTACTTACCATCTAGAGTTTGACCGCGACTTTCTCAAGATGATGTTCCGACGTGGGCTCAAGTTGAAAGGCCTGCCGATTTTCAATGGAGTGAGCGATGTGAGTCAAGACGAGAATCCTGATGAGGCTATGGGCCATTTTGTCGACAGACTTTTGGCTCACAGCAGCATGAAAGATCAGACATACATATACAAACTTATAGACGAAAACCCTGCTAAGATATTCAAGCTGAAAGATGAGATGTTGAGATTTTCTAGAGCGGTGTATGATGTTTATCTAACTTTCGAGCAAAGCAGGCAGAGGCAGGAAGCACAGTTGAGCCCAATGCTGGCCAAACTTACTGAAATAAAAATGCAGTGGATGAACAAGGAATTTATGCCCGATGCCAATGCCACTATGCGTTTCACCTACGGCAATGTGCGAGGCTATCAGCCCGAAGACGGTGTAAAACTCCATCCTTTTACAACCATGCTGGGCATCATTGAGAAATGCGACAACACCACCTACATCATGCCCGAAATGTATAAGCAACTGTATGAAGACCGTGACTATGATTCCTACATGATGAAGGAACTGAACGACCTGCCTGTAAACTTCCTTTACAACTTGGACACCACAGGCGGAAATAGCGGTAGTCCTGTGATGAATGCTAAGGGCGAGTTTATAGGTGTCAACTTCGACCGTGCTTTTACTGCCACCATCAACGACTATGCATGGAACGAAAACTACAGCCGCTCGGTAGGCTGCGACGTGAGGTATATTTTGTGGGTAATAAAGAAAGTAGCGAAGGCTGATTTTCTGTTGAAGGAAATGGGTGTGTAAAATCCTGTCACGGTTTCCGATAGACTGGTATTAAGTAGCTCTCACACCATGTCTAAATACCCCAATCTCATTGAACTCGATTATATTATTAAAGTTTGTGTCCCAAAGCATGAAATTGAAGAAGCCGAGGAGTTCAAAAATTGTTGTATTAATTTCATTTTTTTTTAATACTCAAAGAGTCCTTTTTTGAACGTACAATAAATAAAGTATTGGTCTTGATGTGCTGGTTAATGATAGTTACGACAAGTTCGACTTTCATACTGTCTCCTAATCCAAAATGAACCCATTCAGGTTCTGAGTTTAGTGGTTTTTCCCAGTGAACTTCATTAAAATGAATCCTGCTTAATTCATATATTATTCTGGAATCCATTTAACGTGGTTTCGCGTATTTCCACCTGATTTAGTAGAGATGTTCTTCCTTCCTCTATGCAATCACACCTCCTCAAAAGCCCCCATGGCTGAGAACTTAGCAATGCGTTGCTCTATCAATTTGGCGGGTTTCAATTTGCTTAGCACATCAAGGTGTTTCAGCAGCACCGCTTTCAAGGTGGTATATATAGTGGCTGGGTCAGTGTTTGCTCCGCCAAGTGGTTCGGGGATGATGCCATCTATCAGGCCATTGGCAAGCATATTTTCGGCAGTAAGTTTGAGGCTTTCGGCAGCTTTTTCCTTAAAATCCCAGCTACGCCACAGGATAGAAGAACAAGACTCGGGTGAGATAACGGAATACCAAGTATTTTCCAACATCAGCACTCTGTCGCCAACGCCAATACCCAATGCACCACCACTGGCTCCTTCTCCTATCACTACACATATAACGGGCACTTTCAATACACTCATTTCCATCAGGTTTTTGGCAATGGCCTCACCCTGTCCACGTTCCTCAGCTTCCAATCCAGGAGAAGCCCCCGGTGTATCTATCAGAGTAATGATCGGGATATTGAATTTTTCTGCCAATTTCATTAGCCTAAGTGCCTTACGGTAGCCTTCGGGGTTGGGCATTCCAAAGTTGCGGTATTGTCGCATCTTAGTATTACGGCCTTTCTGCTGACCAAGTATCATCACGGTGCGGTCGCCAAGCCAAGTAAAACCACCTACAATAGCCTTGTCGTCTTTTACATTGCGGTCGCCATGCTGCTCCATGAAACCTTCCGTCATGTTCTCTATGTAGTCCATGGTGTAGGGGCGGTCGGGGTGGCGGCTCAGTTGCACTTTTTGCCAGCCAGTCATGTTGCCATACACCTCTTTTTTTGCCACTTCAATCTTTTGCCGCAGTTCTGCTATGGTGCCGCTCACATCCACCTTGCCTTTCTCCGCTATCTTTTGGGCCGACTCAAGCTGTTCCTCCAGCTCTACGATTGGTTTTTCAAAGTCAAAACTCATGGGGCAAATGTAGGTAAGAGGAAAGTACGATGATCAAAAGGGTGTAGACAGGGAAGTATTGGTATAATAGAAGCTTAGTTAGATTGACGTTTCAAATGTGCCAAAATAAAATTCAATTCCACAATAGGGTTACGAAAATTATTTTGGGCCGACAATCTACCAATTAGCGATAGCAAAGTTAAAAAAAAATTCTGCCGAAGAAGTAAAAAAAGCGACTTAATGAGCCATAAATCTAAGTGTGTTAGCATTTTAATCCACCATTAAATCAATCAAAAAATTGCAAAAAAAAAGTGGCAGGTTTACCACATCGCACCGCTACAACCTCTTGCCCTTGCTACATTCCTGTCCTGGGGGATTAAGAGGGAGCTGGTCGTATAGCTCCTGCCGGTGCAAAGATAAGAGAGAAGTATGAGGTGGAAATTACGAATTACGATTTTGAAATCTAAGCAGCTATCATTCAATCTTAAATCATTCAGCCATTAGCAATGAAGAATCTCCATAGCTCAAAAAACGGTAATCGTTGGCAAGGGCATGTTCGTATATTTTCCTCCAATCATTGCCAATGAAGGCCGCAACAAGCAGTAGAAGTGTGCTATCCGGCTGGTGAAAATTGGTGATTAGCTTTCGTGCAGTCTTGATTGGGTAACCGGGGGCAATCAATATCTCGGTGATTCCACTAATGCTTCCATTTTCCTTGGCAAATTCATAAGCAGCAGTCAGAGATTCATTCAAAGGAACATCATTGGGCAGTTCGTATGCCTCCCACTGTGTGAGTATTTTTCTACCTAAAAAAGGTATATCCTTAATCAACTTTACACCCACCCAATATAACGTTTCTAACATGCGTAACGAAGTAGTACCCACTGCTACCATTTCATTGGCAGTAAATAGTTGGACTATTTGTTCTGGACTTACCTGCATCCATTCACCGTGCATAGTGTGACCTTCCATGGTTTCGGCCTTCACTGGCTTGAAAGTGCCAGCCCCCACATGCAGGGTCAGTTCTACAGTTTTTATGCTCTTCGATTTTAGTTGGTCAAAAACTTCTGGAGTGAAATGTAGTCCAGCCGTTGGTGCAGCTACCGATCCTTGAGGCTTTGCATATACTGTTTGATAAGAGCTGACATCAGCCTCTTCTGTATCTCGTTTTAGGTACGGTGGCAATGGTAGCTCACCTGCTTGAGCAAGTATATCATAAAACGATTCATCGCTGTCCCAGGCAAACTGCACCATAAAATACCCATACCCACGCTCCAGTAGGTTTGCCCTCAGTCCAGTTCGTTTCAGGGCTTTGATCAGTGGCTCCCCATCTTTCCACTTACGGCTATTGCCCACCATACATTTCCACACTGTTGTTTTCGGTGTTTCAGAATAATTTTTTTCGCTTGGTTCCAGACAAAAAACTTCTATCCAAGTGCCGCTGGCTTTCTGAAAATATATGCGTGCATTGATGACCCGCGAATTGTTGAACACCAGCAGGCAGCCTTCAGGCAATTGTTCGGGAAGGCTGCTGAAAATATTGTCTTCAATCGTTCCATTTTTATATATCAGCAACTTGGACTCATCCCTTTTTTTCGAAGGGTATTTGGCAATACGTTCGTCTGGAAGTGTATAAGTATAATCGGCTATGCGAATGTCTTGTGGGGTATGCATGTGGTAAATTTCGTAGTCCTCAAAAAGTCTAATGTTAATCAATCTGTAACTTGATCCTACTTTACACCTTTTCCACCTCCACCGTCATGAACATGCAGAAGAATTTGGAGCTGAGAAGCCTCTCAAAAAAGTAAATAGTGCTAAACAAACAGTCTGGCAAGAAAGCCCTGCGACTTACGCCACCACTGAGCAGGTAAGAGAGAGGAGTATGGTACTTCACCTTCTTTATCTTTAATTTTGGGAATTCCTTTTCAAAATGCTTGCGGTCGCGGAAGAATAGTATCCAAGGCAAAGCACCATTGGCACCACTCAGCGGGCCAGTACTGTCAATCTCCCATTTCGGTGTTTTTACTTCAAAAGGCTCGTGGTGAAAGTTGCCAAAGATGAACCGACTCCACCAGCAAGTGGCAGGCTCGACAAACATAATTTTGCCGCCCGGCTTCAACACCCGTTGTGCTTCACTGAAAAAATCGCGGCAATGTGGGATATGGTGTAGCACATTCACCATGCAGATGCCAGATAAACTTTGGTCGGCATCGGGGAATTTTTCAGCAGAGAAAACCTTGTCAACAAACGGTAGCGGTAGCAAGTCACTGGTTACTATCTCGGGATATATTTCTTTTAGATATCCACCGCCTGAACCAATTTCTACTTGATCTCCTGAAGGAACGCCATTAAATCCATTGATGATATCTACATACCAACGGTCGTAGATAGCCCGCAAAGTAGGCTTTTCCTGTATCATTATCCTCCGCCTGATAGTCGTTTCAGGCGAGTCTATGTCCTCGTTTTTGTCGTAGTGAAATTTCATTCGATTTGCCCTCCGGTACCCATTGGGGGTGGCGGGGCTATTACTGGCCCCTCAATTATTTCATATAACACGGCTTGCTCAGCTGTTCCCTCTGTCCTCACTTGTTTCAGTTTGCCTGGATATTTTTGTTCGATGGGGCCAAGGATGCGTTGGATGGTATTGATGATTTGTCCGTTGTTCTGTTCTGGGTTAAGTCGGAAGTTGGAAAGAATGATATACTTGACATGTCCGTTTTTGAACATATTCAAGTTGCTATCTGGGTTGCAAATATTTGTTGAATCAGCATACAAAGCTTTGTGACATGGGTAAAAATGACGGCCATTGGCGTAGATAAATGCTTCGGCTGGCTTACGGCAAGCTACCACTTGGCTGTCAGGTATATTCTTGCTCACCCACTCGCACATTCGCAGGTAGTTGCCCCAGTCAGGTGTATAGCCACTATATTTATCCCCTGAAAGCAAAGCCCCCGAAAGCTTGAAGTGAGCCTTGTAAGGGGTCATCATTGCACCACCTTCAGAATAATATGCAGCAGCGAGTGTTCGGCCTTGTTTCTTTATCTTGCTATCGTTCAATGAGAGATTGGCAAACACCAGCCATACTGCTAGTAACGGAAGGAGATATTGAAGTGCTCCTACCTTTTGCACAGTGCAGTATAATCCGTAAAAAATGATAAGCAATACATAGGGCATAAAGATATAAATGTAGCGGTGCTGTGCCCAAAACGGGTGAATAATGACGAACGACATTGCTATCAAAACAGTAACATAAATGGCGGTGAACTGCAGAAATTTTTGTTTGTTCTTATAGACCCAATATACCCCAAGCAAAAACAGTAAGGAAACAAAAATAGTGACACTTGATGAGACAATTATGCCCATTTTGGTTTCGTCTTTTTCGTTCAGCATCTTGTAGCCCATTTTTTTCATGCTGGGGCTAACGCCTTTGTCGTCTTCGTTTTTCAAGTTAAGTACCTCCATCAGGCGATTGCTGATGTAAATTTTAGAATTGTCGAAAAAACGAGCGGCAAATCCTTTGGCATCTTCCTTCCCTTTACCGGCATTGTAAGGGTCTTTCTGGAAAATGACATCGCTTTGTGTACCGTAGTTATCTTGATTGCCCCACACGGCCAGTTTTACGCCCGTCCATGCACCGAACGTAATGCCAAACGCAGCTAAACTGATAATAATAAATTTATATTGTTTCCTGAAAAGAAAATAGGCTATCAAAATGGGGATGATGCCTAATGCCACGTTCTTGGCAAGCAGCAGCAGCAATGCACACATGCTTGGCAGAAGCCAAGCCATCCAGTTTTTCTTCCAATTGAAATCTGTCGCTTCTATTTTCTCAGTCAGTTTGAAAAACAGCCCAAAGAATACAGCCTGTAATGCCAAGAAAAATGCCTCCACAAAAGTGTGGCTTGCATAATAAAGAAAGTAATAATTGACAGCAGTAATCACCAACATGGTAAACAACAGCAGATTTGGTATCCGCCCTTTGAAACCTCTATAGAAAAAGTAGAAAAATACCAACGAAAAAATCAGGGAACTCAGCTTCATCACAATGAGGTTGATGCCCCATATTGCTATTGGAAAAGCTAAAAACATTGGGTACAGAGGGGCTTGTGAAGTATAGTATTCGCCATTGGTAAAATTGTACCCAGCCTCTACATAAGTGGCGTCGTCGTTGGCACCACTAAGCCGCACATCAAATTGAAGGAAACACAGCAGAGCAAACACAGCAAACAGTCCCCAGAAGAGTTTGGTAGAACGTGTTCCCAACCAGTGTTCACTGCGTTCGAAGAAACTACCCTGCAAAAGCTTTAAGGTTGATTTCTTGGTTTCTTTTTGGCTCATGTATTTATATTTTAGTTCTTCCAAATGATCGGACAGCCTATAGGCTTCACTTCGGGGTAATCCACTTCAATGCCGTCTAATGCGTTTTCGGTTGCATCTTCCAGCCAAACATTGGTCACCATGTTTTCATTGTCCCAGCAATCATCTATTGCACCTTTGTATACTAGTTCTCGTTTGCTGTTAAACAGGAACACCTCTGGGTTAGTTTCAGCACCAAAACGCTTGGCCACAGTTTGTTCGGGGTCGTGGAGATATCGAAAACGCATTTCCTCTAAATGCAGTTTACCACTAATCGCTTGCATTTCCTCAAAGCTATCGCCCGGGCTTTGTGCAGCATCATTGCAGTTAATTCCCAATATGCCGAGGTTATCGTCTTCGTATTGCTTCAGGATCTTGATAAGTCGCTGTCCATAAGCTTTACTCACCTCGCACGTATTACAGGTGAACACCACAGCCAGAGCATATTTATCTGCAAAGTGGAAATGGGTGTAGATATTGCCGTCCACACCTTTCAGGCTAAATTCGGGAAGTCTTTCTCCTAATTGCATCTTCTTGTTTTTTGGGGCAAATATAAAGGCGGCTTGCATGGGTGTCAGGCTGAGTTTATCGAAGCCATTCAATTTGACACATAAACCCAAGCCTGTCCATACTGTATTGATATTTTTCAAATCAATGGTTTTATTTTTGGGCTTCCCGTCTTACTTTTGCGGCCTCATTTTTAAAGATGGGATTGATTCCGTAGCTCAGTTGGTAGAGCATAACACTTTTAATGTTGGGGTCCTGGGTTCGAGTCCCAGCGGGATCACAGATTAGTAACGAATAGCCTTGTAAGTCAAATACTTACGAGGCTATTTTTCGTTTGGGGTAAACATGGGGTAAACATTTGAGTATCTGTGGATAAAAACAGTTGTATTATTTTAGTATAATTACTCAAAAGGTTGATGAGTTTGACTTAATCCTCAACCAAACCATGCCTTACAGCATAAACAGCCAAACTAGCGGGATTATTAGTTTTAGTTTTTCTTAGTAAATTGCGTCTATGCTTTTCTACTCTCCTGCTATCAATATGAAGGAGGTCGCCTATTTGCTTCGAGTTCTTTCCTTCGCAAAGATGTTTCAGCACAAGTTTTTCTCTGAGCGTAAAAGTTAATGATTTTACATTGTATTTTTAGCCACATTACCCTTTGTCACATAGAAAGAAAGTATTTCCCCCTTGTCGTTAATGATAAGATGTAGCTTGAACCCGAAGAACCACCTTTGAAAAAGTTGAAATGAAATGGGGTTGCCGAATCAAACCCCTTC
>SHWZ01000012.1 GCA_009693575.1 Flavobacteriaceae bacterium
CTCAATTTCGATTTTATGCTGCGTGAGCATGTGTATGTGAGTGCTGTTGTAATCCAAAGCATCAAGCCCAAAAATACTGCAGGCTTCCGCACCAGCTCTCTCTTTTGCATTACCCCACGTGTAGAATGGAAATGGATAGAGGCCGCCATCCCATTTGTGGTAGCACAGAATTACTCTAAATTCAACATTGGTGCCTATGTTCGTTTGGGTCCTATCTATTTGGGTTCGGACAATTTGGGTGGCTTCTTCGGCATCACCACTATCAGTGGATTTGACTTTTACTTTGGAGCGAATATTCCTATTTTTAGAACCAAAACCAAAGACCGCGATAAAGACGGGGTGAGCGACCGCAAAGACCGTTGTGTGCGTGTGCCTGGAACTTGGGAATTGCGTGGATGTCCTGACCTTGACGGCGATGGCATAGGAGACGATAAGGACAAATGCCCGAATGCGAAGGGCGAGGCCAAGAATGGAGGATGTCCTGACAAGGACGGTGATGGTATTATTGACGAATTGGATATATGCCCTGAAAATGCTGGTCCAGTGGCCAACAAAGGCTGCCCCGACCGAGATAACGATGGTGTGTTTGACCAAAAGGACAAATGCCCAGACCAAAGTGGACGTCCTGACCTTGACGGTTGCCCTGACACCGACAATGATGGCATCATTGATACGGAAGATGATTGTCCAATGACAGCTGGACCAACAAGCACTAAAGGATGCCCAGACACAGATGGCGATGGAATACTCGACAAAGAAGACCGTTGTCCCGAAAAGATTGGCACAGCATCTAATAAAGGATGCCCTGATACAGATGGCGATGGCCTGACAGATATTGACGACAAATGCCCCAACCAAGCCGGTAGCCAGAAACTGGGTGGATGCCCAGACCGCGACCTCGACAATGTGCCCGACAACGAAGACAAATGCCCTGACACCTATGGCGACCCGCTGAACGATGGCTGCCCGATAGTGGAAGTGAAAGAAACGGTGAAGAACGCTGAGCTGAACGCCGAAGAACAGGATATATTGAGAGAAGCATTCGATAACCTAGAATTTGCAACTAACAAGTCAGCAATCAATCTAGACTCGAAAGTGAAGCTAGATAAGCTGGCCGACATGCTGAAGAAGCACCCTACCTACAAGCTGATAGTGAGCGGACACACCGACAACGTGGGCAAGCCCTCCGCCAACTTAAATCTAAGTTCAGACCGTGCTGCAGAGGTTCGCAAGTACATTGTCAGCAAAGGTGTGCCTGCCGCCAGAATCAAGAGTGTAGGGTATGGCGATACCCGACCAGTGGCTGAAAATGACACAGAGGAAGGCCGTCAGAAAAACCGCCGTGTTGAATTGAAGATAACCAAATAAAGACGTTTATTGAGATGCATTGAACTGCGTCTTGATTCGTCATAGCACAAAGAAGCCCTCGCCAAAAAGCGGGGGCTTCCTATTTTCATAGTTAACATTGCGACATGTTCCCTACTAATACACGCATAGTTGGCCATCAGGTGGTTTACCTGGACGAAACAGACAGCACCAACCTGAAACTGGCTCAGCTGCTTCGCAGCACTGCTATCAAAGAAGGATTTGTGTTGCGGGCAGGCTTTCAGCAGGCAGGCAAGGGACAAGCAGGCAATGTGTGGAACGGCAGCCCCGAAAGTAATCTGCTATTCTCGGTGCTTTTGAAGCCAAATTTTCTCCATCCCTCTGAGCAGTTCAGCCTGAGCATGGCAATTTCATTGGCCGTGTACGATTTTGTGGATGTCTTCTTTCCAGGCAGAGTGAAAATTAAATGGAGCAACGACCTATTACTCGATGGCAAGAAAGTGTGTGGCATACTCATCGAAAACACCTTGGTTGGCAACAACTTCAAGCAAAGTATAGTAGGCATAGGACTCAACGTGAACCAAGATAGCTTCACGCCCCAAGTTCAAAAGGCTACCTCATTCATGCTTCAAGCTAACCAATTTTTTCAGACAGAAGAACTGTTTCCACTTCTAGTAGAAAAAATTGAAGCCCGCTACCAAGCCCTGAAAGACGGATGGACAAGCAAGCAACGGGAAGAATACCTCAGCAAGCTCTTCAGGAAAGACGAAGAAGCCCTTTACATCATAGACCACAAGGAAACCTCCGCCACCATCCGTACCGTTGACGAAAGCGGGCAACTGGGGATGGAAATAGACGGACAACTAAGGTTTTTTGCCAAAAAGGAGATAGCATTTGTTTATTAGCCCGTGGTTGGCGTCCCCGTCAACCATAGGTAAAAACCTACCCATCAAGCCTTTCAGCCTTTGCTTGGCCGTTTAGCCTTAATCGTGTATTTTTGCCCCTCATTTTCCAAAAATGGGCAAAGACAAATCTACCTATCCAAAAGAGACCTACCTGAAGTGGTATGAGGACATGCTGCTGATGCGTCGGTTTGAGGAAAAGGCTGCCCAACTCTATGGCCAGCAGAAGATAAAAGGATTTTGCCACCTGTACATTGGGCAAGAGGCTGTAGTAGCAGGAACTATGAGTGCCCTCAATGCCGACGACCGCCTGATAACCGCCTACCGCGACCATGCCCATGCCATTGCTTGTGGCATTCCTGCCAAGGAGGTGATGGCCGAATTGTATGGCAAAGCAACCGGATGCAGCAAGGGAAAGGGTGGCAGTATGCACATGTTCAGCAAGGAACACAACTTTTTTGGCGGCCACGGCATCGTGGGTGGACAGATACCCTTGGGTGCAGGTATTGCCTTTGCCGACCAATACCGTGGAGGTAAGCAGGTGACAGTGTGCTACATGGGCGATGGGGCGGTGAGGCAGGGGGCTTTGCACGAAACGTTCAACATGGCTATGCTATGGAAATTGCCAGTGATATTTGTGTGCGAAAACAATGGATACGCCATGGGTACTTCGGTGGAACGCACCACCAACATGACTGATATATACAAGATTGGATTGGGTTATGATATGCCTTCAAAGGCTGTGGATGGCATGAAATGCGAAACGGTGCATGAAGCCATCGCAGAAGCTGCTGAACGTGCAAGGACTGGCAATGGGCCTACCTTTTTGGAGATACGCACCTACCGTTACCGTGGCCACAGCATGAGCGACCCGGCCAAATATCGTAGTAAGGAAGAAGTGGAAGATTACAAGACCAACAAAGACCCACTGGAGCAATGCAAGGCCGTAATTGCAAAGAATAAATGGATGAACGAAGCTGATTTTGAAACCCTTGAAAACAAAATAGAAGCCCATGTGGCCGAGGCAGTGGAATTCGCTGAGAACTCACCTTGGCCTACCCCCGACGAACTTTACAAAGATGTGTATGTGGAAGAGGATTATCCTTTCATCATGGACTGAACCTTTTCCTAAACTTAAAACAAAGACCCTAAACTAAAAACTAAAATGGCACAAAACGACAACATAGAAAACGAAGACGTGAACGTAGAAACTGTGGAGCAAATTCCTCGCAGGCGTTCTACTGACAGTATCAACGGCTTCATGCAAGACAACCGCAGGATGCTGGTATACGGCGGTGGTGGTCTGCTGGCCATAGTGGCACTCATTTTTGGCTACAAATATTTTATCTCAGCCCCCATGGAATTGGAAGCTGAAGCTAAGGTACATCAAGCCGAAGCATACTATGGTATGGATAGCGTAAACCTTGCACTGAAAGGCGATGGCATGCACCCCGGTCTGAAAGAAGTAGCCGATGACTATGCCGGAACGAAAGCTGGAAAGCGTGCAGCCTACTATTTGGGTATGAACCTGCTCAATACTGGCAAATTCGATGAAGCCATTGAATATTTGGAGAACTACGACCTTGGCGATAAGATTGTACAGCCACTGGCCATTGGTGCAATCGGCGATTGTTATTCAGAAAAGAACGAGTTGGAGAAAGCTGCTAGCTACTACCTGAAAGCCGCCGAAAGCAGCAAGCTCGATTTTCCTGCTCCACGCTTCTACAAAAAAGCAGGCGTAGTATATGAGCAACTAAAGGACTATGATAAAGCCCTGAGCGTGTACGAAACTATCCAAAAGGAACACCCAAAGAGCCAAGAGGCTTATGAAATGGATAAGTATATTGCCCGTGCCAAGACCATGCTCGGCAAAGAGGAGGAATAGTCACTACTAAAAAATATTGCAGAAGTCCCTCCATGCCAGAATTCTAAGGCTGGGTCTTTTTGTTTGCCAATGGTTAGATTTCTTTACCAAGCATTAATCCACGAAAAATTCCGTTATTGGCTTGAAGTAATGCTCAATCCAGCCTTTCTTATAGTGACTGTTTTTATCTGTCAAGTTGCTGTGTTTCAAAGTGAGTTTTGTCCGGTTAGGCTCTAGTTCCTCCAAACTGATTTCAACAATAGAATCTGGCCGCGTCTCTGGGAAATCGGTTGTTCTCCAATGCTGTAGTATTTTGGAGTTAGGTTCAAGAAAAATATTCCTGCCAGTGATATATTCATCCCAGGCCGAAAAGTCGTCGCCAACTACATTGGTAATGTCGGCCTCGCCACCCGTCATGGCTTCGTGTTGCAAGCTGTCGAGCCAGTCGGTGTAAAGCTTTTGGGGGGTGGTGTTAAATTCATGTGTCAGTTCATATTCCATGATTTCGTTTATTGTGGTGGTGTCTGGAGTGATGTCAGGTGGAAAAACCTGACAATTTACTTCGTCCGCATTTTGTTGCCCTTAGCTTCATGGGTTACTTCGGCTAGTCCAAGAGTTTCCATTAGTGGGGGTATATACATTCCGAACCTTCCTCGAAGACCTTTCTTCAAACCGTACCAACCGCCAACTGGATTGTTGGTTGCCCGCCCCCATGCTTCTACAGTTCCATCTTTTGCTGGCTTTTGTTCATCGGCACTCCCCAATTCCATCCAGTCACCGTTTTTTTCAGCATGGCGTGTAAGTCTGTCAGGCATTGATAGTCGTAGTGTAACACCGTTTTACCTACTGTGCATACTAGTCCTTCACATCCCTGTGCATGGTGTATTCAGATGAAAGTGGTGGGGTTTTTAATACCCATGGGTTTTCTTTTGTCCCGTGTTCCATTGTTTTTTTTTCTGCGAATGTACTGTGAATTTGTGATTTGATGATCAATCTAAGTGTTCACTTACTTGTAAATACCTTTGTCTAGCATTTACCTGATGCGTTTAACCAATGGCTCAGCTTTCATGAATAGAAAATTGGTGACAATCAAAAATAAAATAGCAATTCTGTCGTCTAGCTATGGCAACTAGAAGTAGAACAAAATTCATCAAGCACCATCTCGCCACAAGAGTATTATCACTCCAGCCAGAGAGATGGCAGTGTACACCCACAGCACAGGTCGTATTCTTTCTTTTGAAAAAAAGTAAGAGAACAATAGAACAGTGATTGGCAGAAGGGCAAAAATAGTTTGAGCAACTGAAACTTTGATAAGCCCAATGGCCGCTATACTGAATGATACCCCAAGCACCGGGCCGAAAATGGTACCCATCAGTACAAATCGAGAATCTTTAAGTCTATGCAAAAACGGTCGGATAAATACGGTGTTTTTTTGCCTAAAAATATCCATAAGGAAGATGGCCAAGAATGCTACCAACATGCGGATGAAGGTGATTTGAATTGGATGGATTTTCGGGTAAATACTATCCATTCCTATTTTGGAGAAAACCAAACCAACGCCCTGAGATAAGGCAGCCATAGCTGCAGCAAAAAGCCCGAATGCATAGTTTTTACTTTCACGCTGTTGGAGCTTACCTTGGCTTGCTTTGTTGCTTATCAACAAATAGATACCAGCAAGACTGATTGTCATCCCAATTATACCAATGGCATTGAGGTCTTCGCCAAGCAAGGGCATACCTAATAGAAAAGCGGCAACAGGGGCTAGCACAGTGAACATACTTGTGCGGCCAGGGCCAATGAGTGCAAAGGCAGTAAACCCAAAAAAATCGCCAATTGCCAAGCCAACCACACCCGAAAGTCCCAACCATAGCCATTGCTTGGGATGGATATTCAGTAGGTTACTTAGCTGAACGTGGCCAATAGTTAAAGCCAAAATACCTAAGAAAATAACTGCAAGTAGTAGCCTAAACTTGTTTACCAGAGCTGGAGAGAATAATTCACTGGCTTTGGAGAAACTATGAACACCAAGTGTCCAACATAGTAGCGTTAGCAAGGCATACGCTTCGCCAGTCATATCAGCGTATACGGTCGGCTGAGCGGATCAGTTCTTCATCTTTGCGAAGAGCCCGCATCGCAAGATGGTTAAAAATTAAGAGGCTAGCAAGCATCATCAGTTTGCCAATACTTCCCATCGTAATGCTATCTATTGAAATTTCATCGCTCAGTTGCTTGAACCATTCATTGGTGATGCTTGCAATTAGAATCACAATTAACACATAATTGAGGAGACAAAAAGCATTTTGAAGGTTGCGGTTGCGAAACAAAAATATGTTCAAAAAGGACAAGCAAGAAAGTAGGCCAAGTAGAATGGCAATGTAGGTAAAATCCTCAATCGTAATAATCCCTCCCGATTCAATCTGATGGAAAAAACCTATAGCTGTTAATTTATAGGTTCTTTGTTCCTGCATCAGTATGTGGCCAGCTATGATAGGGGTATAAAGGAACCATAAACATATGGTTGCCATGATTAACATATAAAGATGTTGTATTCGTTGTATCATTTTTGGAAAATATTGCCGCGAATATGCGGTATTTTTATTAAAAAATAATAATTAGCCCCTACGAAGGAGGTTAACTTCTTTATCACTTAACATCCTGCACTCACCTCGTTTCAAACCAGTCTTTGTGAGACCTGCATAGACAGTCCTATCCAATTTATCCAGTTTGTAACCGAGGCTTTCGAACATACGGTGCACAATATGGTTTTTGCCGCTGTGTATTTCTACAAATAGAGTCTGCTTGTCATTTGGATTTTTGTATTCAAGGGCATCAGGCTTTACAAATCCGTCTTCCAATTCTACGCCATCAGAAAGTTGCCTAAAATCAGCTCCTGTCAACGGTTTGTCGGTAGTGGCTATGTACACTTTTTTAACTTCGTATCTAGGGTGCATGAGCCGCTCGGCCAAGTCGCCATCATTGGTGAGCAATATCAGTCCAGTGGTGTTGCGGTCAAGTCGGCCTACAGGTGTCACCCTTTCGCTGCATACTCCTTTTATCAAGTCCATCACTGTCTTACGTTCAAATTCATCTTCCATGGTAGTGATATAATCCTTGGGCTTGTTCAGCAATATGTATGCTTTGGATTCTTGGGTAATTCCTTTGCCATTGTATGTCACCACATCACCAGGCATTACTCGGCTTCCAAGCACGGTTATCACTACATCGTTTATTTTTACCAATCCGGCCTCTATGAGCTTGTCGGCATCTCTGCGGGCTGCTATTCCAGCATTGCTTAGGTACTTATTCAGACGAACCCCTTTGCTATCATCGGGCGGAGCGAGCGGGGCTATTATTCTTTTTCGAGGCTCTTTGCGTTCAAAGTTATCACGTTTGGCATAGCTACTGCGGCCACGCTCAAATGGAGGTTTGCTATCAAAGTCTCTGTGTCTTACTTGTCTGCCATAACCACCTCCTTGTCCATAACGAGATTTTGGAGCATCACCCTCAGCTGGCTTTTCGCCAGCCTTCACAAATCCACCATTTGTCCTTGGTGTGTAACTACGGACTTCATCGTTGCCACCATCATCACGCCTTGTAGGAGCATAGCTTTTATCATTGTCTCTTTCTCTGCTAGGAAAACGTTTCTCTGTGAATGGACGTTCCGGACGGTCACCGTATCGTGGTGCGGCATCTCCTCGGTAGCTTGGACGGTCATTCGATTCTTGTTTGTTGTATGGACGCTTAGTGCTATATTCTCTTTCGCCACCTCTGAAAGATGGACGTGAGGTACGGCCATTATCTCCGTGCTTACCTTCATCCTTTTGAATTCGGTAGGCTGGTTTTAATCCTCTATCAGGAGAATCGCTTCGGTAAGGTGGGCGAGAGTTTCTGTTGTCTCCGCCTTCGTCCCTTCGGAATGGTGGACGTGAGCCTCTATCAGGAGAATCGCTTCGGTAAGGTGGGCGTGAGTTTCTGTTGTCTCCACTTTCTTCTCTTCGGCCTCTGAATGGTGGCCGTGAATCGCCGCCTTCTTCCCTTCGAAACGGTGGACGTGAGCCTCTATCTGGAGAATCGCTGCGGTAAGGCGGGCGTGAGTTTCTGTTGTCTCCTCCTTCTTCTCTTCGGCCTCTGTATGGTGGCCGTGAATCGCCGCCTTCTTCTCTTCGAAACGGTGGACGTGAGCCTCTATCTGGAGAATCGCTGCGGTAAGGCGGGCGTGAGTTTCTGTTGTCTCCTCCTTCTTCTCTTCGGCCTCTGTATGGTGGCCGTGAATCACCACCTTCTTCTCTTCGAAACGGTTGACGTGAGCCTCTATCTGGAGAATCGCTGCGGTAAGGCGGGCGTGAGTTTCTGTTGTCTCCACTTTCTTCTCTTCGGCCTCTGAATGGTGGCCGTGAATCGCCACCTTCTTCCCTCTTGCGATAAGTTGGCCGTTCACTTCTATCTACTCTCTCCCCGCTCTCCACCTTATTGTACGAGCGTTTTTCACCTTCACCCTTTGGTCCTCTTCCTGCTTTTCTGTCCCCGTTCACTTTTGAAAATTTGTTTGGCATCTGTAATAAAAATAGCCTGCAAAGGTACTGATATTAAGGCAAATCGGGCTTATTAAAAAAATATTTTATTTCTTTACGTGAAACTATGCTTAGTATGAACACCAAAAAAACGGTGATTGGCACTGACACATAAAATGATGTTGCCAAGGAAAATTTATCAGTTTTAAGTTTGAATAGAAGGGCTGACAGCAATGTTAATACTAAGCAAATTCGTAGCAACAATTTTCCGTTCACTCGTATTATTTTTTTTGCTAAACAAACAATAATATTCAGCAGTGATACGAAACCAAATGTGCACATTGCTGAGAATGCCGCACCTATTGTTTTATACTCTGGAATTAAAAACAATTTAAGGCCAATGTTGAGCACCACGGCGGCCGCCGAAATGCGGATAAGTATAGATATGTTTCCATTGGCAGTGAGTAAGGTGCTGAAGATGTAGTTGCAACACATAGCCACAAAAGCAAACATGAGCAATCGAAAAACAATTACAGATTCTAATGTAAAACTAACATAAATAAGATCTATAATTTCGTAAGCATAAAAAAAGCTAAACAAGGCAAGACACATTGCCGGAAAAATGAGCATAATGCTGCTAGTCCTTACTAGCTTATCCACACCAGTTTTTTGATGCAGCATACGGGCAAACATTGGCAACAGAAGTGAAGCAGCCAACACGGCCACCATATTCAGTGCGTCGAATAATCTGTAGGCTTGTGCATACATCCCGCTTTGAAGTTTTCCATCAGGTAATAGTCGCTCCAGCATCAACATATCGCTCCAAGTGTATATGGCCATAAGGAGCGTGAGCAGAGCATAAGGGAAAGAGCTTTTGAGCGAATTGAGCAGACTGCTTAAGTCTATTTTGAAAGAAAACCTACCAACTTTTCTTCTTGCTAAAATATACGAGAGTAGTAGTGTAAGCACATAGGCTAAGGTCTGGGCATAAACGAACCACTCTATTCGCATAGCAGGGAATGACCCACTATAAAGTATGGTGCCGCAAAAAAACACCATGAGCAGCTTGTCAGTGATTGAGAGTAGCGTATCGGTACGGAAATGATGAAGACCTGACAAGGTGCTACGGAGATAGACCACTAGGCCGGCTAGCACTTGATTAGCGGCCAGCAACAATAGAAGTATAGAAGAGTAGGCTGCATCTCCTATAAGCCATCCGCTGCCGATCACTACGAACATGTATAGTATGCCTAAAATTAATTTAGCTGGCAAAAGAGTAGCAACTAGTCGACTAGCTTTTTGTGGTTCTCGTGCTATGCTGGTAACATTCAATTGATTGATACCCAAATCTAACAACATGGTAGGGAGAAGTGTAAAATTGAACAGTGCAGCATACATACCATAGGTTTCGATGCCTACTTGATTTTGTACTTGCAAGTCGATGCCAAATACCCAAAATGGTTTTACGAGTAAGTTGGCCACTATTAGCAGCGTGAGATTGCCTATAAAGGTGCGTAACATCTGCCGCAAAGAACGGCATTATGATTCTGCTTTTGGTTGATAGAAAGTGAACATAGAATGGGGAATTTTACAAATTCTCAAAAAAAAACACCCAACCGTGCAACCATTTAGTGCATATTTGTGTCTTCAATTCCAATAGCCAGTAATTTTATTCAAATACTTCTACTCACCGGGCGTTTTAACCCAAACAGTCAAAACCCTTATTTTTGCTATCTTCTCCTAAATAAGGAAGATGGGGCTAAAGCCCGGATTAAATTATGATTTGGCACGTAGAAGGAACTATCTCTGAACTAACTCCAACTTTTATCGTGGTTGATTGCCACGGGGTTGGTTACGGTATTTTTATCTCCCTCCAAACCTTTGAAAAGGTGAAGGGCAAGACAGTTGTGAAGCTGTTAACCCACTTGCATGTAAGCGAAGATCGGCAAGACCTTTATGGATTTGCCGAAGAGCAAGAACGGCGGATGTTCAGGCTGCTCACCTCTGTGAACGGTGTAGGAAACAGTACGGCCTTGCTCATTCTTTCGGCACTAAACACCTCAGAAATTTACAATACAATCGTTCATGAAAATATAAGTGTACTCAAATCTATCAAAGGCATTGGTGAAAAAACCGCCTTGCGAATCGTGTTGGAGCTGAAAGACAAGCTGCTGAAGGATGGCCACAATACCGGTGGCCCAGCAATGGCAAGCCTTGTATCAGCCCCCCACCGCGAAGCTCAAGACGCACTGCTTGCACTCGGTTTCAACAGGGTGGCTGTGGAGAAAGCTCTAAGCAGAGTAAGCTCGGATGCTCCACAAAATGTGACCGTAGAAGACCTGATCAAACAAACACTTAAAATACTGTAACACAATTGAACGTTAGGAATACAACAAAACTATGGTGGGCAGCGGCTGGCGTGGCAGTAGCAAGCTTTATGTGGGCAAGCCCAGGAGCACGATTTTACTCTTTGAATAAAAAGGACTTAGCACCAGCCAAAGTGGATACTGATACCCCTGTAACCAAAGTAGTTGTGCCTTGGAAAACTGGGAAGAGCAGAAGCCCTTTTATTTTGAAAACGCCTCAGACCATTGGGCCAACTTACGAGTTGGATAGTTCGGGCAAGTTTTATGTGAAACGTGACAAGGTTGGCAATACCACGCTGGGCAGTCCGGAGGAAGTTGGACTTAAAGATTACCAAAAACAGAAAGGCAAGGAGCAGGACAAAGAATATTTTCAGAAGCGGGCTAAAGCCCAAAATTTTGTGCAAGGCGGAGGCATCATCCCAAGCCTGAAACTGCCCGACAACGACTTAGTGAAAAGTTTGGTGGGCAACGGCAAGGTTGAAATTAAACCTACGGGCTCGGCCGAATTGACCTTTGGCGGCAACTACAATGTGATTCGTAATCCTAGCTTTTCGGCAAGGCAGCAGCGGAACTTTCAACCTGTGTTTAACCAGACGATTCGACTTAACGTGACAGGTAGCATTGGCGACAAGTTTAAGATTGGAACCAACTATAACACAGATGCGGTTTTTGATTTTGAAAACCAACTGAAACTGGATTGGAGTGGAAAGGATGACGATATAGTGAAAAAAGTGGAAGTTGGCAACGTGAGCTTGCCACTGAATGGTACATTGATTCAAGGTAGTCAGGCTTTGTTTGGTGCTAAAGTGAAGTTGCAGTTCGGCAGGCTAACAGCCACGGTGATAGGTAGCCAGCAGAAAGGAAAAGCCCAAGAAGTAGAGCTGCAAGGGGGTGCACAGGTCACTCCGTTCGATATACAATGTGATAAGTATGAAGAGAACCGACACTATTTTTTAGGTCAATATTTTAGGGACAACTACGAGCAGTGGCTTGCTACACCTGGAATTCCAGGTTCGCCTATCCAAATAAAGAATATTGAGGTTTGGGTGACTAACCGCACAGGAGCTTTCAACGATGCCCGGGATGTAATCGGATTTATGGACTTGGGCGAATCGAGCAAGTATATCTGGAATAAATCAATTAGTGGTGTCCCAAGCATTTTTTATCCCAATAATGCTGCGAACAGTTTATACAGCACTTTGGAAAGAGGGCCTTATCGTTCTTCGTTTCAGGTGATACAAAACCTGGAGCAACTGCAGCCGCAGATGAAACAGATCGAAGACTACCAATTGGCCAACTTTGCCCGGATGCTGAACAAAGGGAGTGAATACACCCTGAACGAAAGGCTTGGATATATATCGCTGAATCAAAAGCTGAACAGCGACGAAGTGCTGATGGTGGCCTACGAATACACTTGGAATGGAATACCGCAACAGGTGGGCGAATTCAGTGTGAACAAGCCGACCAATGCTCAAAATCCGAATGTGCTTTTCTTGAAAATGTTGAAGCCAGTTTCCATCAGGCCCGACCTGCCAAGTTGGAAGTTGATGATGAAGAATATTTATTCGATGGAGGGGTATTCAATTAGCCCCAAAGACTTTAAGCTTCAAGTAATATATGCCGATGACCCGTCTGGTGCCGACTTACCATACTTGCCGGCCAAAGACGAACCTATATATGGAAAAAATTTGTTGCAAGTAATGAAGCTCGACAGAATGAACATTCAGAATGAGCCAACTCCCGATGGTCAGTTTGATTGGATAGAAGGCCTTAGTGTTCAGGCTCAACAAGGCCGAATAATATTCCCTATGCTTGAACCATTTGGCAAGTTTATCCGGAGCAAATTCAATGATCCCAGCGGCCTCACTGCCGACTATTATGCTTTTGATGCCCTATATGATTCGACTCGTTGGGCTGCTCAGCAACAAGCATTGAAAAACAAATATTTTCTGAGAGGCAGTTTCCAAGGTTCGGCCACCAACGAGATTTCGCTGAATGCACTCAATATTCCTAAAGGTTCAGTGAAGGTGACCTACAACGGATCCCCATTGCAGGAAGGGTCTGATTACACGGTGGATTACACTCAAGGCAAGGTGCGGATAACAAACCCGGGCATGTTGAATTCGGGGGGTAGCATCAAAGCCACTTTTGAGAGCAGTACTACTTTCAGCATTCAACAAAAAACATTGTATGGTACCCGCCTCGACTATAAGATTAGCGACGATTTCTTACTAGGTGGAACGGCTTTGCATTTGAAAGAAAGACCATTAACCCCCAAAGTGAATCTGGGTGACGAACCGCTGAGCAATTCTATCATTGGTTTTGATGGCACCTACAAAAAAGATAGCCGAGCCCTTACCAAACTAATTGACCGGCTGCCATTCATAAGTACCAAGGAAATGAGCAATATCCTGATTACGGGAGAGTTTGCCAAAATAATTCCAGGGGTAGCACCAGCAATCAGGAAAATTCTAGATAAGAAAGGAGTGAGCTACCTGGACGACTTCGAAGCTGCCGAAACACCTTACGACCTGCGGATAGGGGGCAACTATTGGCAACTGGCAAGCACGCCACAAGGTCAGCCTGATATTTTTCCAGATGGAACCGATAGAAATACACTTGGTTTTCGTCACCACAATGCACGTCTTGCTTGGTATATGCTCGACCCGCTCTTTTTTAGGAATGATAACCTGACCCCCGCACATATCAAAGCCGATGTTCTCCAACAGAGCAACCACTATGTGCGTGAGGTGCGAAGCATGGAAGTTTTTCCGAACAAACAGGTTCAACAGGGATATCCACAAACCTTGCAAACATTTGACCTGGCCTATTTTCCAAACCAGCGAGGGTTCTACAATTTTCGGACGGATAAGTTAAACACCAATGGCACTTTCCAAGATCCAACAAATAGCTGGGCTGGCGTGATGCGAAAGATTGAAACCAACGATTTTGAACAAGCCAATATTGACTATGTCGAGCTTTGGTTGATGGATCCGTTCGTGAAAGGCCATAACCCAAACCCAAACAATAGTGGACAAGTGTATCTTCACTTGGGCAATGTGAGCGAAGATGTGCTTCGAGATTCGCGGAAGGCATTTGAGAATGGATTGCCCAAAAGCAGGGCGGCCAACACGAGCTTGATCGATACTACAATATGGAGCCAGGTGCCAGGCATACCTGCAATCAACAATGCCTTCGACAACGATCCTAACTCACGCAATTTGCAAGACGTGGGGTATGATGGATTTGACGATCAATCAGAGCGGGTATTTAATAAGAATTACCTGGCGGATTTGAAAACCCTTTACGGTGCCAATAGTGAAGTTTACTTGGAAGCGGAGGCCGACCCTTCATCAGATAATTACCATTACTACCGAGGCTCAGATTATGATGGTCAAAAACGTTCAATCATATACCGCCAAAAGCGATTGAATGGCTCTGATGGAAATTCACCATCGCCTAATGCAGCACCACAACACCAACCCAAAGAGGCTTACCCAGTAGGAATTACCAATGTGCCCAACGATGAAGACATCAACAAAGATTTTACCTTGAATGAAATAGAAGAATACTATCAATACCGAATAGACTTAAGCCGTGATCGCCTCCGTGTAGGCCAAAATTATGTGACTGATAGTAACCGAACTGTGGTGGCCTTGCGAGATGGGAGTAATGATACAGTGACTTGGTACCAGTTCAAAATCCCAATTCGCAGCTACGAACGCAGGATAGGCCAGATTCCTGATTTCAAATCCATTCGTTTCATGCGGGTAATTGCTTCAGGCTTTACGGATAGTTTGGTGATGCGTTTTGGAGCTATGCAACTTGTGCGAGCTGATTGGCGTAAATACCTCTTTTCACTACTAGCTCCAGGTGATGTGACCCCAGTTGACCCTACCGATGAAACCCGGTTCATCGTATCAACTGTAAATATTGAGAAAAATGGCAAACGCAGGCCAATCCCATATGTGCTGCCTCCCGGCATTATCCGAACTATTGATGCCTCGCAGCCAAACCCAATACAAAACAACGAACAATCACTGTCGTTGCAGGTGTGTGGGCTTAAGGATGGAGATGCGAGAGCTGCTTTCAAAAACACCAAATTCGACATCCGAAATTTTAAGAATCTCAAGATGTTTGTCCACTGCGAAGCTGCAGTTGACGATTCGTTGAAAGACGGTGAACTTTCGGCATTTTTGCGACTCGGAACTGATTTTACCAATAACTATTACGAAATTGAAATACCTCTGCATGTGACTCGCAAGGATGACATTTCAGACTATGGGATATGGCCAACAGTGAATGAACTAGATGTGGCACTTGATGATTTTTACAACCTGAAACTGGATAGGTTCAGACAAAATCTTGGGGCTACCGCCTACTACGAGAAAATAGTAAATGGTAAGCGGCTTTCGGTAAGTGGTATTCCAGACATGAGCAACCTAAGGGTATTTTTGTTGGGGGTGCGAAATCCGAAAAAAACAGATGCCACGCCTGATGATGATGGGATGAGCAAATGTGGCGAAGTATGGTTCAACGAATTGAGGGCACAAGATTTTGACAACCCAGGAGGCTGGGCGGCTACAGGTAGGCTGGTAGTGAAATTGGCTGATATTGGAATGTTCAATATGAGTGGGAATATTACTACCGTTGGTTATGGGGGGTGTGATAAAAAATTAAACGAACGTGCACGAAGCCTCACTACCAATTTTGATGTGAACACAAGTTTGGAACTTGGTAAATTGTTCCCTGCAAAATCAGGCATCAGCATTCCTTTCTTTTGGGGATATACGCAAGCCATTGTGAGGCCCCAGTTCTACCCACTGAACCCCGACCTTAAGATGGACTCCGTTTTAAAGGTTGTTACACTAGAAGAAGGCCAGATTGCCAAGTTTAATGCAGATGATTTTACTAGCCGCCGTAGTTGGAACCTAAGCAACGTTCGTAAAGCTCCTGGCAAGAAAAAACCTAGGCCTTGGAGCATAAGCAACTTCAATCTCACCTACTCAGTGAATGAATTGAAGAAGCGAAATCAGACAGTTCAGTACAACATGGAGAAAAACTATCAGTTGCTGCTCAACTATACTTATCAGTTTCCAAACATGAAACCGATTGAGCCATTGAAAAAGATTGGCAAAAGCAAATACCTTCAATTGATTCGTGATTTCAATTTTTATCCGCTACCTCAATCGATTGCTATAAACACACAGACTGATCGCCGCTATGGCGAAATGGTCTTTAGACAAAACGATAATCTAACTAGCCTGCTGCCTGTAATTGATACACTTTTTAACAAAAATTTCACCAATCGACGTACTTACGACCTGAAGTGGGACCTTGCCAAATCGTTGAAAGCAAGCTTTAATGCAATAGCCCAAACCCGAATTGAAGAGCCAGCTGGAAGCATATATACTTACAATGGTGAAGGCCACGACTCCATCTTGAAAAACATAAAAACTGGGGGGCGAATGACCGACTACAACCAGATTACTAACTTAAGCTACAGCCTGCCCTTCAGCAAATTCCCGCTTACTAATTGGATCACGGCTTCAACCACTTATCAAGTAACTTACAACTGGAAAAACCCGCTCCCATCAATGGGTGACACGGTGGGCAATACCATCAGCAACTCACGCAATATGGGCCTCAATGGGCAATTAAATTTTATACAGCTTTATAGCAAAGTGAAGTTCTTAGACAAGATAAACAAAGGCACTTTTGCAAAGCCAGAAAAGAAAGGCAAGAAGCCAACAACTCCCAAGAGCAAAACTGAAGAAAAAGTGAGCAAGGATGGCAAGGAAGCAGGTGTGGAAAAACCGGATGAGGATGAACCTAAAGAGGAAGAGCCCAAAGTGAACAAAGGCAAGCTGGCAATACAGGTATTCGGCAAGTTTTTGTTAATGACAAAAAATGCCACATTCAGCTATACCCAAAATGATGGAACAACCCTGCCAGGTTTTCAGCCAAAGCCAAAGTACTTGGGCCAGAATCTTGAATATGATGCTCCCGGTTTTGCATACATTTTTGGCAGTCAAGACGACAGTATAAAATGGAAAGCTGCCCAAAGTGGTTGGCTTACCAAAGACCCACGCCTGCAAACTAACTTTTTGCAAAGCACATCGCAAACTATGCAGGGATCGGCAACACTAGAACCATTCACCGACTTTAGAATAAACCTGACTGCGAACAGAACGTATCAAAATTCCTTTCAAAGTTTGTTTGTATACGACACAACAGCTGGCATTACTGATTATGTTGACCGCGGGGGCAACGAAAGTGGAAACCTGAGCATGAGCTACAACTTCCTTAAAACAGCTTTCAAGTTTAGTGATACTGCTGGTTCTGTTGTTTTTGATGCGATGAAGGCAAACCGCCATGTTATCTCCTCGCGATTGCAGGAAATAGATGGCCGCAGCATAGGTATGGACTTGGATACCCCATACTCAACCCAGCAATATGCCACAGGGCTTGGTTCCTTGCAGCATGATGTGCTGCTCTATTCTTTTTTGGCAGCCTATACTGGCACTGATGCCAGCAAATTCAATCTCAATGCCTTCCCTCGCATACCGCTGCCCAACTGGCGTATTACCTACAATGGGCTTTCTAAATTCAAGGCGGTGCAGAAATACTTCAACAGTGTTACGCTTTCGCACAATTTTACTTCCAAATATACAATTGGTGGCTTTGCCTCCAGCATTAGTTATAATGCTGACAGTATGTCCAAAGCAGGCAGCTATCTTGAGCCAAAACTTCGTATGCAATCAGTGAGCATCACCGAGCAATTCAACCCACTAATAGGTATAGATGTAAGTATGAAAAGTAACTTAACAGCTAAGTTGGAAGTGAACCGCAGCCGAAACGTGGTAATGAACTTGCAAAATCCACAACTCATCGAACAGCAAAGCAACGAATGGGTATTTGGATTGGGTTATATCAAAAAAGGTGGCATGACTATTCCATTTATTAAGGTGCAAAATGGAAGAAAATTGGTGCTCGAAAATGATGTCAGTTTCAGGGTCGACATCTCGGTGAGAGACAATTGGACAGCAGTGCGTAAATTGGTCGATCTTGGGTTTAACCAGCCAACAAACGGCTCTAAAATCATCAGCATTAAGCCTGAAATTAATTATAAGCTTAGCGACCAAATGAACCTTCGAGTATTCTACGATCGCAAGGTCACCAAGCCTTACACTTCCAACACTTTCCCAACATCTATCACTCAGTTTGGGGCCACAGTTAGGTATATGTTGCAATAGGGTGTGCTATTCTAAATTTCTGAATTGGCTCATTCCATCTTTGGATGATTTTGTTGATGAAAGCTTTAACCAAAACAGTGGACTATTCAACCTTGTCTTCGATGCTACACGCACAAACTGATAAGTCTATGTCGATCCTGCTCTACTTGGGCTCGTTCAATCCAATCCACAATGGGCATCTGCAAATTGCAGAAACAGCCCTTCATATGTCAGGAAATGACGAAGTATGGTTTGTGGTTTCACCACAAAATCCATTCAAGCAAAATGAAGACCTACTACCAGAAAAGCTGAGGTTGCAAATGGTTTCTGAATCAATCGGTATCATCGAAAATTTTCAATGTTGTGACATCGAGTTTAACCTGCCTCGGCCTTCTTTCACTATTGACACTTTGCGAGCCTTGTTTGAGAAATATCCGCAGCATAAATTCTCACTGCTGTTGGGTAGCGACAACCTTTTAGGCTTTGCGAGATGGAAGGAAACTACGGAGATACAAAGACATTGCAAAATATACATTTACCCGCGTATCGGATATGAAAATAGGGGAGAGGAGGGGGGTAATTTTGAGATATTGGAAACGACGTTGCTTGATATTTCAGCCACACAAATACGTGAATTGAAAAAAGCAGGAATGCCCTTTGGACACATGGTGCCTGAGCCCGTGCTGAGGCTTTGGTGCTGAGCATAGTCGGAGCATATCTTTGCCCAAAATAACACAGAAATGAAATACATAACCTTATCCAAAGAACTGTATATCGAGAATCGCAGAAAATTTTGTGCCAAGATGCAGCCTGGCAGTATAGCTATTATTGTTAGCAATGATGAGTTGAACAAAAATGGAGATGGCCTCCACGATTACAAGCAAAGTAGCGACATGCTTTGGCTCACCGGCATGGACCAAGAAGATACTTGGCTCATGCTTTTTCCGGATTGCCCTAATCCTGATTTTAGGGAAGTTTTATACATTAAGGAAACCAGCGAAACCATTGCAATTTGGCATGGCCATAAACACAGCAAAGAGGAGGCAACCGCACTTTCAGGAATTGTGAATGTGGAACTGAACAGCAAATTTGAAGCGGCTCTTCATCCCGCCATGATTCTGGCACAACATTGTTATCTAAATCTGAATGAAAACGACCGTGCAACAATAGTTAGTGAAAATGCTGACTTACGTTTTGTCCGTAGGTTGATGACTAAATTTCCCTTACATACCTACCATCGTTCCGCACCGATTTTGCAACGGCTGCGTGCAATAAAACATCCGGAAGAAATGAAGGCTATCCGCAAGGCGATAGAAATTGTGGGTATGTCCTTTGAGCGAGTAATGAAATTCATAAAACCGGGAGTAATGGAATATGAAGTAGAAGCCGAAACTATTCATGAATTTATCAGAAATGGAGCTACCGGAAATTCATTCCAGCCTATAGTTGCTTCAGGTGCCAGTGCCTGTGTGCTGCATTATGTAGAAAATAACCGCCCACTAAAAGATGGCGACTTGTTGCTGCTCGACCACGGCTGCGAATACGCCAACTATTGCAGTGACCTCACTCGTGTGATGCCCGTGAATGGTAAGTTCACAGCTCGGCAAAAAGAAGTTTATGATGCAGTACTTCGTCTGCAACGACAAGCCATGTCCATGTTGAAACCAAATGTCATCATTATGGATTACCATCAGGAAATGGGTAAGTATATCACCGAAGAATGTATAGCCTTGGGACTCCTGACCAAAGAAGAAGTTCGAGACGAAAACCCCAAATGGCCGGCCTATAAAAAATACTGTGTGCATGGCATTTCTCACTTTCTAGGGCTCGATGTACACGATGTAGGTATGCGTTGGGAACCCCTGCAAGCTGGTATGGTGCTAACTTGCGAACCTGGCATATACATTCAGGAAGAAGGCATTGGCATACGCATAGAAAATGATGTATTAATTACAGCCTCTGGATGTGAAGACCTCATGCAAAACTTTGCCATTGAAACCGGGCAAATAGAGGAAGTGATGGGGAAAGCGAATTTGGTAGCTAGTTAATCCCACGATTGCGGGACAGGTTGTGGCAAAATACATGTCTATTGTGTTTGTGTTAGATAAATGATTTAAGCCAAGTCACATAGGTTGATTGGCATGTAAAGCATTTTGAAGCTATTAACTTGTAGTATCTTGCACACTAGTCTGTCAATTTCAACTTCTCTCTATATTTGCCAAGATGAAGATAGACATTCACGCACATATATTGCCTAAAACTTGGCCAGATCTGAAACAGAAATACGGCTACAGTGGTTTCATTCACCTCCACCATCACAAGCCTGGCTCAGCAAGGATGATGGCCGACACTGGGCAGTTTTTCAGAGAGATACAACAAAACTGCTGGGACCCTAAAAGTATATTGGTGGATATGGATGCACACCGAGTGGACAAAATGGTGCTGTGTACCGTGCCGGTATTGTTCAACTACTGGGCTAAGCCTACTGACACATTAGACTGGAGCCGTTTTCTGAACGACCATTTGATAGAAGTACAGAACGGATATGACAACCGCTTCATCGGGCTGGGGACATTGCCAATGCAGGATGTGGATCTGGCAATTCAGGAACTAAGACGCTGCCATGAAATAGGTTTGCCAGGGGTAGAAATAGGATCTCATGTGGAAGACAAAAATCTAGATGACTCTACTTTTTTCCCTTTGTGGGAGGCTGCTCAGGACTTGGACATGTGTATCTTCGTTCACCCTTGGGATATGATGGGTCAAGCCAAAATGCCGAACTATTTCTTGCCTTGGTTGGTTGGTATGCCTGCCGAAACCTCCCTCGCCATCTGCTCTATGATTTTTGGCGGAGTGTTTGACAAATTTCCGAAACTGAAAGTGATGTTTGCCCACGGTGGTGGGTCTTTCCCCTTTACGGTTGGGCGGGTGAGCCATGGTTGGCATTGCCGCCCTGACCTCTGTAATGTCAACGACATCCGAGATCCGCGTGATTATATTGGCAAGTTTTGGATAGATGGCATCACCCATGATGAGGAAGCTTTGAAGTACCTGATAAACATGTTTGGGGCGGATAAAATCGCATTCGGCACTGACTACCCATTTCCACTAGGCGATTTAGAGCATGGTAAATTTATTGAGCAGATGCCTGACTTGTCAATAGAAACCAAAGAACAGCTGCTTAGCAAAACAGCCGTAGATTTTTTAGGCTTGAACATAAAATCTGAGATAGCAAAATCGAGATAAGCTTAGCTAAAGTATTGCCAACAGGAGCCAAATCCATTCGTATTTCCTCCGAACAAAAATACACACGGCAATGAAAAGGCAGCAATAGTCGATGGAAGATGAGAATGGCAACAGTGTTGCTTACTCAAGATGCTTCTAGTCGAAGAAGGCATTCAGTAATGATTATTTCCAAGAGGTGAAAGTAATGGCAACTTGTGGATGCCAAATTTGCCAAATCTGTGAGTAAATCCAAGCCAATTAAATTCAGATCGTTAATCGTTGGCAGGCCTTTCTCCCTTAGATTTGTACTGACGACCTGACTATGAACTTCTACCTGAAAACTTATGAAGAGCTAACTAAGGCTGAACTTTACATCATTCTTCGCTTACGTGCCGAAGTATTTGTTGTTGAGCAACATTGCCCTTTCAACGACCTTGACGGACTTGACGAGTACAGCTACCACATTCAGGCATTTGAAGGTGCGAAACTGGTGGGCTACTCACGCATCATTTCTCCAGGAAAATTGTACGAACAGCCCAGCATTGGTAGGGTAGTTGTCGATTTTGAACATAGACACACTGGGCATGGCAAGCAGGTGATGCAAGAAGCTGTGAGGCAATGTCAATCCCTTTACCCAAGCTTAGAAATCAAAATAATGGCACAACAATACCTACAGGGCTTTTATGAGAGTTTTGGTTTCAAGGAAAATGGTGAGCCTTTTCTGGAAGACAATATCTGGCACATTGATATGCTGTTATCGTGAAATGTTAAATAGCTGTTATTAAAATAGCTATCAATAATCAACGATCAGTATTGAAAGATGCAAATAATCAACGCTTACTTCAACACCTCAAAGCTAATGAGGTATCCATCTTTCCGCTTTGGAATAGTAATCCAATTGTAAGAACCTGTTGAGTCTGTACAATTCCCACAGTTTGTAACATGTACCTTGTAAATATATTTTTTCTTCACCACGCTTTCTATTACCTCACGCGTAAATCCGCTTCTGCAAGTGCCAAATGCTTTCAGACCCAGAACCGTGAACTTATCAAAGTCAACAGTAGGCACTTTTGTACATGTGCCAGTTATGGTGTCGGTAAACAAGCTATCAAACTGTCCCTGTCGATCTATAATCATGCCTTTGATTGTTGGGCTCACTAACGTGCAAGTGACATCACCCAAGGCTTTGTCTACGATGCCCTTATTGTGGTTTTTATCATCGCAGGGGGTTACACACGAGAAAGTGAACGTGGCTGAAAAGCCTATGATAGTAAAGAAAATTTTGTTGAGTTGCATTGCTAAAAAGGGCTTCAAAAATAGTAGCAGAAGAGGCAATTTTGGTTGAGGATTTTTGGGAAATGCTGATAGGAGTGAAATTGGAAGCCGTTGGTGGGAAGTATTGAATTGCCATGTGCTTTAGCTAACGGACTTGAAAATGTAGCAAAGAAAAGGCCCGAACGTAAAGTCCAGGCCCTTCCTATCCACCATGAAAAACTTGCTTATTTAGAGGCCGCCGCAGGAGCTCCTGCGGCTGTATCTGCCTGTTTCACCGCACGGGTGCTTACTACAGACAGAATGGCGTTCACCGGGCTGTCCATAAAGGTCAGGTTTGCAGCACTCAGTTCGCCTACTTTTATTGATTTGGCCATTTCCAACGAATCAATATTCACTTCAATGAAGTCGGGCATGTCTTTGATAAATCCACGAACCTTCAATTTCTTTATTTTCTTTTCCAATTTGCCACCAGCACGCACACCAGGGCTGTTTCCTACCACCTTCACTGGTATTTCCAACACCACAGGCTTGTCTTCGCTAAGGGTCATAAAATCAGCATGAAGGATGCTATCATTCACTGGGTGAAACTGAAGGTCTTTCAACATAGCCCTGCACACTTGGCCATCAATGCTAAGCTTGGCCGTGTAGGTGTTCGGGGTGTAAACGATGTCTTTGAAATCGGCTGAATAAATGAAGAAGTGCACTGGCTTAGCTTTGTTGCCATAAAGTACACAAGGTACCTTGCCCTCGGTGCGAAGGAGTTTAGTCGACACCTTTCCAGTCTCGCTACGTTTTTCTCCGAACATGGCTAATGATTTCATTTGAGTATTCCCTATTTTTGGGGGTGCAAAAGTAAGTGCGGGACTTCATTTTCAAAATATTTTTTCAAAAGTTCTGGAATTAAACGTCAAGCAATGGGTTAAAAATAATGAACCGAAAAACGATAAGGCCAGTTAGCATGTGAAATAGCTGGTCTAAGTAATGCCAACCCATGCTCGAATTAGGCTTTACTGTAAGTCGGTGCTCAACTTGTAGCGGCAAATGCGGTTATTATTCCTGTCAGCTACAAACACCGTCTTGCGGAAATAACATACCCCCGAAGGTGCATCAAACTCAAACGGCCCGCTGCCTTTGCCGCCGAAGGAAACTAGCTGCTGTTTTTTCTCTGAGGAGTTGGCGGCAGGGTTCACACCTTCAAAACCTTTTTGGGTGAATTGGTAAAGTTTGTTGCTGTCTGCATCTACAATGAATAGGTAGCCACTGCCATCGGGAGCGGCATAAATATCGGTGGGGTTGGCAAAACAATAGGGACGATATAGAAAGTTGCTGGCCTTGGTAGTGTCAAAGTTCAGTATCTGCGAATTTTCGCTGTGATAGTTGCCGTTGTCAGGGTCTAAGATAAACTTTATCCAAAGGGTACGAAACTCAATATCCTTTCTTGGGTCGGCCTGTGTAATCAAAAAATCTTGTGACTCACTCATGCCAAACACCCGCTGAGGCGGAGCGGCAAAAGTGGCAATGCTACTCAGCCCCAAAACACTTTTCAAGCTGGGGCTGTTCGGATTCAGTCCATTTCCGTACCCAAGGTTTTTACCGTTCGGGTCAAATTTTAGTACCGTATTGTCGGGGTTGGCAGTTGGGTCTGTATTCTTCGGACCTGTGCGTGCCACCAGCAAAGTATTATCGGCTGTGCAGGCCAATCCAGTAAATTTCACCTGCTCATCATCAGCCCTGAAGCCTGTTCCTGTGCGGCTTTCATCACAAAACGGATGGATAAGGGTATCTATAATCTGATAAGAACCAATAGCCGTATTTATTAAGTGAAAAACAGCAGCAACATTTTTACTTTGCCCACCTACTGTTATATCAACCCGGGCAGCTACAAAAGTGTGCAGGCGTCGGTCTTGTGTCACATCGGTAGCCCCACTAAAAGTGATGGTTTGCTTAATCGCACCAGTCTGGTCAAGGATATTGAGGCCACGGTCGTCAACCACATAAATCAGCTCATCGTACCCTGCTAACACATCCACAGGGTGTAGCAGTCCTTTGAAAAAAGGGAGGACTGGTACATAACCAACGCCAGCAGGCACCAGCTTAGGGTCTATCTTTCCTTGCTTGAAAATGTCGTCAATAGTTGCATCTTTCTTGCTGCCAATGCACGATGGTAGCAGAGCAATGGCCAATGCCAACAGTAAAAACGTATTTCTTTTGCAAGTCATAAAACGGGGCGAAGGTAACAAGGATAGATAATTGAAATGTTAAGAAACGATACGCACAATTCGTCCAACTCAATATCCATGTAACACCTCCTAACCACCTGCTACCTATTTACACTTTGTGCATTTTTAGTTTCTATATATGGCTGGGCTGTTATGTATAGGGGAACGCCATTTCCTATACATAAGCCCCTCCTTATGTATCAAATTTTGCATTTTCTATTCATTAGCTTTATTGACTGTAATAATTGGCTCTGCCCTTTGTTTAACGGCTTTGCTATCCTTAAGAAGCTGGTATAGGGGTTTATTGTAGAAAAAATTACTAATCCCTATTTTCTCCTTTTCCAAAAAACCTTCATTAACCAATAAATTCAAATACTTAACCTGCGTTCCCTATTTTGCACCCTCTTTCTGAAATGAAGAAATTTCTATTTATTATTGTTGCTGCACTGTCCCTGAGTGGACAAGCTCAGGTGACTGAGTCGTTTACCGATGGGAATTTTACATCCAATCCTGTTTGGACTGGCGATGATTCTTTGTTTGTGGTGAATGGAGCAAATCAATTGCAAACAAACGGCACGGGTTCAAATATCGCCATACTTTCTTCAGGCCAAAGCTTGCTGATGAACACCGTCTGGGAAGTCTGGGTAAGGTTCAATTTTAGCCCCAGCACCCAGAATTTTTGCAGGTTTTATCTTTCCAATGATTCTAGCAAACTGAATGGCAATGGTTACTATGTACAATTGGGCGGAAGCATTGGCAACTCAGATAGCATTTCGCTTTACAAACAAATTGGAAGCCAGCGGGCAAGAGTAATTGGTGGCCGGCCAAGCACGGTATATCTTTCAAATAGCCTTGTGCGAATAAAAGTAACGAGGGATGCAGCCGGTTTATGGCAACTATACAGCGATACAAGCGGAGGAACCAACTATACCTTGGAGGGCAGCGGCAACGACAAGGATTTTACATCGTCTACCTATTGTGGAGCCTACTGTAAATATACTAGTAGCAATGCCAAGAATTTCTATTTTGACGATATAGATATTCGTTCAGGCATTGACACCACCAAGCCAAAGCTGATTACAGTAGCGGTTATCAGCAACACCCAGCTAGAGCTTGATTTCAGTGAACCAGTGGACACAACCACTGCTGAAAATAGCAATAGTTACTTGGTGAACAATGGCATTGGGAAACCTTCTGCTGCCACATTGGCTGCGGGCAATGCCCCAAAAGTGGTACTTGATTTTTCTAACGTTTTCACCTCAGGTGGAGGGTATCAACTTTCGGTTTCTGGTGTGCAGGATTTGGCTGCAAATACCATCGTCACAGTCATCCGAAGTTTTACCAATAACTTTGGACTAATCACTCCAATCCTAATTAATGAAATAATGGCTGATCCTTCGCCCAAGGTGGGCTTGCCCGATTTTGAATTTGTTGAACTATATAATCCAGGATCAAAACCTGTTGACATTAGTAACTGGACATTTGGCGATGGAAGTAGCACGGCGACAATTACTAATGGCTTCGGAAATCCCATCATTCCACCCGATAGTTTTATTATACTTTGCAGCCCCACTGCCCTCAGCCAGTTTTCGGCTTATGGAAATGTTGCGGTGTTGAGTGGTTTCCCCAGCCTGAACAATAGCGGCGATAACTTGACTTTGAAAGACAACTTTGGGCAGGTGGTGAATACGTTAAACTATAGCGACCAATGGTATAGCAGCAGTACCAAAGTGCAAGGCGGTTGGAGTCTGGAGATGATAAATCCGGGAAGTAACTGTGGTGGCAAAGCTAACTGGAAAGCATCAATCGATGCTGACGGGGGCACCCCAGGCACCCGCAACTCAGTATATACCCAAATCGGTGACGTGACTGCTCCAAAAATTCTTTCGTTTTGGTATGAAGATTCAATCACTATTAAATTGGTGACTGATGAACCGCTGAAGGTTAGCAGCCTCAACATTTCAAATGTATCAATAAACAATAGTGCTGTAGTTTCAGGCATCATCTGCAATGCAGATTTGGACAGTTTCACCATCACCCTTTCTCAGAGCATGAAGCAGGGCAATGGTTATGGGATTAAATTTGCAAACGCAGCAGATTGCGAAGGCAACAAAGACACACTAAGATTTTACATAAATTACCTAGAACTGAAACAGGCAGGACATCTGGATGTTGTGTTTTCGGAAGTATATTCAATCCCGCAGCCTAATACTCCGTTGCCCAATGTTGAATGGGTGGAGCTGCACAATTTGCTTGCCGATCCTGTGAAGATTGTTGGTTGGAATTATGCGGATGCAAGCTCTTCTGCAAGCATTCCGCCCACCGTCATTCCGCCCAATGGCTTTGTGATTCTGTGCCATAAAACCTTTGCACCGCAGATGCAGCCTTACGGACAAGTGGTAGGGCTTCCGTCTTTCCCTTCGCTCAACAACGATGTCGATCAACTTTATATCTTCAACGAAAAGGGGCAAGCTATTCATTCCTTGAGATATAGTGTAGATTGGTATGCTAGTTCTTTCAAAAAGAACGGCGGCTGGAGCTTGGAACTAATAGATGCAGGAAACCCCTGCAGCGGAACTGGAAACTGGAAAGCATGTGTGGATAGCAAAGGCGGAACACCCGGAATGAAAAATTCTATTCAAGCGGCCAACCCTGATCGCAGTCGTCCGGAAGCATTGCGAGCATATCCAATCGACAACAAATCAATTAAGGTATATTTTTCAGAGGAGGTAGACAGTATTGAGGCTATCAACTCGGCCAATTATAGCCTCACCCAACCAAGTGTATCTCCTATTTCGGCTCATTCTGATGGTGGCGATTTATCGGTGTTTGTTCTGGGGTTTGCTGATTCTTTTCAGATAGGTAAAATATATGAATTGAATATATTCAACTTGTTTGATTGCAGTGGAAACCCACTAACAAAACTTCCAATTCAATTTGGACTACCTCAGCCGGTAGATACACACGACATTGCCATCAATGAACTACTGTTCAACCCTGTGACAGACGGTATTGACTTTATGGAAATCTACAATCGAAGCAGCAAAGTGCTCGACCTTGCTGTAATCCGAATTGCTAATGTAGATGACCATGGCCAACTGAATAATGTAGTGCCTTTGTCATCATACCTGTTGCTCCCATCTACTTACCTGTGTCTTAGCTCCAACCAAAGAATTGTGAAAGGTTTTTATACTGCCAAAGACCCTAAAGCATTTCTGGATGTGGAATCATTCCCTTCGTATAATGACGACGAAGGTGCAGCCGTGATTATTGGGCCTGGTGCTTTTGAAATAGAACGGTTCGCTTTCAGCCAAAACATGCACTATGCCTTGCTCGACAACAAAGATGGCGTTAGTTTGGAAAGGGTTGATTTTAACCGCAGCATTTTGGAAAGTACCAACTGGCAAAGTGCTGCATCGGGTGTGGGCTACGGAACGCCGGGCTACCAAAATTCACAATATATTGGTGCAGCCAATGGCAACGATGCCTTAAGTCTAAGCCCAGAAAGTTTTAGCCCCGATGGAGATGGGTACAACGATGTGATGAATATAAACTATGCCATGCCCGAGGCTGGCTACGAAGGGGCACTCACTATCTTCGACGGCAATGGAAACATCATACGCAAGCTTACAGGCCGGCAGCTGCTTGGCCTCAATGGAGCTTATACGTGGAACGGCCTCACGGAGGAAGGCAACCTTGCCACCGCCGGAGTATATATCGTGTGGTTCGAATATTTTAACCTGAAAGGAACAGTGAAACATGCCCGCAAGACTTGTGTGGTGGCTGTGAAACAGTAGAAAAGTGTACACTATATGACTGGAATAACCTGACTGGAATTTTAACCTCACCCGAAGTAGAGACAGGTGGCACTGTGACAATTTTACACGAATGCAAACAGCCTCATGACGACAAAAATAAAACCAACAATAGAAGAATATGAGAATTGGCACAATGATCCAAACAATTGGAAATGGAAAATTTTTTATTTTAACAAAAACGATAAAAGAGTTTTTCCACCAAAGAGAATTAAGTATTTAGGCTGGACAGTTAATTTTGCAAATCCCATTTCTATCATTTCGCTAATTGCCTTAGTTATTGCAATTGGTGTAATCTCAAAATATGTAAAGTCACTTTAGCGTGAGGAAGTAGAATTAAAACAACCCAAAAATGGCTGAAAAAATATCAAAACTGGCTGTAATCAAAACAAAGCCAAATGCAGCTAGTGTCGAGGATTTTATCAATACTGTGTCGGATGAACAAAAACGCAAAGACAGTTTTGTGCTTTTGGAAATGATGAAAAAAGCAAGTGGCCAAGAACCAAAAATGTGGGGCAGCTCAATCATCGGTTTTGGTAACAAAAGGTACAAAAGCCCTGCTACTGGTAGGGAAGTGGATTGGCTTGTGATAGGTTTCTCACCTCGCAAAGCGAATCTATCGTTGTACATCAGTGTTGGTATTAAGGAACATGCAGACGCACTTGCAAAACTTGGCAAGCACAAAACAGGTGTTGGCTGTCTCTACATAAATAGATTGGAGGATGTCGACTTAAACGTGCTGAAAGGAATGATAGAAGAGTCGTTAAAAAAAGTAACATATGTTGCAAGCTGAGGTTAGCTGATCCACAGGGTTTGGATGAGGCCACTTACAACACCATGCTTACAAATCCCACACCCTATTTTTCTTGCGAGTAATGTATGCTGTCGTGTTTTTCCAAAAATCAATCATCATGGCCACTAAAACCACGGGTGAGCCGATGGCAGCAAAGCTAGTATAGATGAAAAACAGGCGGATGCGGCGGCTGGAAACGCCCATGCGGTCGCCTAGAAAACTGAACCAGTCGAAGGCCCATTTTTCTACAAGGTATTTGAGGAATTCCATGTTTATTTTGAGAATTGAACATCAAAAATGGGGGATCTGTCAAAAAAAAACAAGTAAAATTATCGGAGGCTTTCTCAAAGGTAGTTTATTTGCATCCTGATGAGGAAAAGAATCTGTTTTCTGGCAATCATTTTTTGCGGCTTAGTTGGTGCACAACCTGCTATAGTGAAAGTGAACACCCGCAACAATAGCCCTAACGAGGTCAGCATTGCCATTGACCCCAAGAATCCTCAGCATATGGTGGCGGCAGCTAATCTTACCAATGTGTATCATAGCAAAGATGGTGGGCTCACTTGGACAGAGAAGAATTTTAAGTCTAGCTACGGGGCTTATGGTGACCCGGTGGTGATTGCAGACGGCTTTGGCAATTTCTATTTGGCACACTTGGCATTGAGCCGAACTGTGGAAAAAGGCAAGGGGTTTTATGCTGCCTTGGACAGGATAGTTATCCAAAAATCAATTGACGGGGGCGAAACATGGAGCGATGGAAGTGCTTGCGGATACAACCCCGGAAAGATGCAAGACAAGCCTTGGCTGAGTGCCGACAAGCAAGGCAATATACATGTCACTTGGACGGAGTTTGACCAATACGAAAGCAAGAACCCCAAGGACCGCAGCCGTATTAGGTTCAGTAAAAGCACCGATGGGGGATTGACTTTTAGCGAAGCCATCACCATCAGCGACACCACTGGAGACTGCCTCGACGATGACAATACATTAGAAGGAGCTACAACAGCCATTGGAGCAAACGGTGAAATATATGCAGCCTGGGCAGGCTTTGGACTTATTTATTTGGACATATCAATTGATGGGGGCAAAACCTGGGGGCGTGATAGTATTGTAGCATTTCAGCAAGGCGGTTGGTCTCACCAAATTCCAGGCTTTTTTCGCAGCAATGGTATGCCTTTTATTAAGACAGATAAGGCTGGGCGACTTTACCTGCTATTTGGCGAGCAGAGGCATGCCTCTGCTCTTTATGATCAAATGATTGGAATTACTTTCCAACTACGGATGGCTGAGGGAAATGGGCAATGGAAATTATTGCTGATTCTTCCAGGGGTAATGCCCAACTTTTGCGTCGACCAAATCACTGACAAGTGGTATGTGCACTACTACATGCCCCATACAGAGGTTTGTCACGGCAAAGCAGGCTCTTCTCATTTTTTCACTACCGCTGTAGTTTCTCCGGCCTTCAATAAGATTGACCGGCAGCAGATTTCGGGGGTTTTTGCTCTACCACCAAGTCGTGTTTTTTTTGGAGATTACATAGATATAGCTGCTTACAACAACCGAGTCAGACCAATATGGATGCAGCCAGATACCAACCAGATGGCCTGCTTCACTTCCATGACTATTCCTAATTACCCCATATCGGAGTATACTCCTCCACACATCACCTCTTGGGGAATTATTTGCACAAGTGTAAAAGGGCATGTTGTGCTGCTTAACTTCGAAAAGGGAGTTGCAAATAGCAATACCCAGTTTGAAATAATAGACCCTGAGGGTCATATTGTTAAAACCCGAAAACCCATCCTTCGAAAACACGGCAACATGTATAATTCCTATAATTCGGTCACGCTGAAAGTAAAAGGCTTAAAGAATGGAGTAGTATATCATCTTCGGGTTTCCAATCCTGAAATCAAATTGCCTAATCTGCCTTTCAGGGTGTGGGAGTGAAATTATACATACAACAAACTACATCCCCCGCATATCCGAAAAATCGAGGCGACCAAGTATTGCAAAAGTGCTTGTTTAAGAACACTTACAGATATTTCCGAATTTTATCTTTTTTGACAGGCATGATTAATTTTTGCCAGAAAATCAAGGTGAACATTTTTGCGGTGGCATGCGTGAGCAGGCGGGTTTTTGCAACCAAACCCAAAAATTAATGCCACTTAAATAAGGTTGCAAAACACCTTCGGCTGCGGGTAAAAAATGTTTACTGTAGATTTTCAAGAAAAATAATACCGCCTTGAATTTTTCTTTGGTTACTTTCTTTTGGCTTGAACCAAAAGAAAGTAACAATGTCATATTTGACTAGCTGACATCATTAAATTGTAAGTAAAAATTAGCCGTCTACTAGCCTCACACATACAACAAACTACATCCCCGCATATCCGAAAAATCGAGGCGACCAAGTATTTCAAAGCTTCCATTTTCGTGGAGTAAGGCAGCATCATCCGTAGCTATAAAACTGCAACTGTATTGGTTGGCAAGGTCTATCACGTTTAATGCCCCACGACCTGTTGTAGCTATATTCAAAGGGTCGTTCATGTCCCGCACAAATACACGCATCCAAGCTGGAGTTTCGTAGATACCACTGCCCCGGGAGTAAGCTTGACTCAGCAGTTCTGTCATGCCATATTCCGAATGGATTTGTGCAACACCAAAACCTTTGCAAAGTTGTTCATGCAACCCGGCTTTTGAAAGTTCCTCTCTATGACCTTTCATTCCTCCCGTTTCCATCACGGTAGTATTTTTCAATTGCTGAGGAAACTGTTCGGCAAAATCGAGCAGGGCATAAGAAACCCCAAGCAACAACGTTTTTTGTTTGGAGGTTTCCAATTTAGAAATTGTGTCGTTTAGCTTATTAATATCATTCAAGAAGAAACCTGAATGTGGATGCCTTGAATCCGTAATAAGTTTGTCAGCCATATACACCAACGATGAACCTTTCCGCTCAAGATAATTGGGAAGCAAGGCAAGTATGCACCATTCTTTCAGTGAACCATAAAACTGTTCGAAGCACTTGTGGAAGCTTTCTTCATACAAAGAAATATCAGCTACTGGGTGTCGACTTTCGCCATTGCCGCTCGTGCTGCTGCTGGTAAATACTTTTTGGGGCATTAGGTTTTTACAAACCACTACATGCGATTTGAAAAACCGAATGGGAAGAAAAGGAATGTCGGAAATTGATGAAACAGTTGTAGGATTCACACCCATCAATTGGATATATTCAGCATATACTTTACAATGTACTGCCTGATACTGAAACGTATCAAGGGCATCCTTTTCAAAGGAGGCTTGGGTGATTTTGGTCGGCGAAAACCGGGTTTGCATGGCTCAACGAATGAGCCGCAAATTACAGGTCAAAGTCGTCGTCGTCCTCGTCAAGCTCTTCTTCATAGTGAACGTGCGAGTCAAACTTTTGGTCTGTCTCATCATCGTCAACACTGTCGAAGTCGCCATCTACGATAGGTGGCACATCTTGGCTGTCGTCAGGTATTGGTGGCAGTTCATCATCCACGAAGTCATCGTCTTTGTCCATGCTACGGCCAATGCCATGGCCTTGGAAAGCTTTGTTGGAGCGTGATTGCATAGGTTCCCTTTCGGAAATGCCATCCATGTTAACGTGTTGAGATTTTTTCATGATTCAGTTTTCGTGGTTTTAGGTTTTGCTACTTCTCAGCAGCGGATTACAAATTTCATATTTCAAAAGTAGAATGAAGTTTTGCAATTACGCAATACCCTATTTTCAAAGTAACCATCAAGATGTTGATAAATAGGCAACTAATTTTTTTTACTTGTAAGTTTTTTCTACAATATGCCTTGAGTAATAGGACTTTCAGTGGCTTTTTGCCACGTCCAAAATAAAAGGCAGGAGACAAATAGGCTTCCAAAAGGGCATGGGCTTGCACCTATTACTTTTGCGGCTACGATATGGATGCGAAAAACAAACGACCTGTGCGGGTGCTGGTGGCCAAGGTGGGGCTTGATGGCCACGACCGTGGGGCAAGAGTAATAGCCACTTCGCTGCGTGATGCAGGCATGGAGGTGATATATACCGGCCTACGCCAAACCCCTGAAATGGTGGTGAAAGCAGCTATGCAGGAAGACGTGGACGTGATTGGTATCAGCATACTTTCGGGGGCACACAATACGGCCTTTCCCCGCATACTTGACCTAATGAAAAAGGAAGGCTTGGACAATGTGTTGCTCACTGGCGGCGGCATCATACCCGATGAAGATGCAAAGCAACTAAACGAACTGGGTGTAGGCAGGATTTTTCCGCCGGGAACGCCCACTACCGAAATTTCTACTTACATAAATGAGTGGGTAGCCACACACCGCAACTGACTTGAAAGCCCACAGTTCATTTTTCAATGATGTATATGAAGTGGTGAGGCTCATTCCCCAAGGACGAGTGACTTCGTATGGTGCCATTGCAAAATACCTTGGCACGGCCAAATCAGCACGCATGGTGGGCTGGGCCATGAACGGCAGCCATGCAGAAACGAAACCAGTACCTGCACACAGGGTGGTGAACAGCCAAGGATTGCTAACAGGCAAAGCACATTTCGCCACTCCCGACCGGATGCAACAGTTATTGGAAAAGGAAGGAATCACCGTGCAAGACGAAAGTGTGACTGAATATACAAAACATTTCTGGGACCCAACAACTGAACTTGGATAGGGCATGAAAAAAAATTTGATTATAGTATCATTTGCGTTTTGCTTTTCAGTAAAAACAAATGCCCAAAAAATTGCAGGGCTTGAGATTGGAATAGAAGGAATGAAATGGGTAGATTCTGTTTTTCGAACGATGAGCCCCGAACGCAGGCTTGGGCAATTGTTCATGGTAGCAGATTACAGCGACCCCAAACAATGCCTCATTGACGAAACTGAATGCCTTATAAAAGAGTACGGGATTGGTGGTATATGTATGTTCAAAGGCACTCCAATGCGTCAGGCAACACTGGTGAACTATTATCAGAGTATCAGCAAAGTGCCGATAATGATCAGCATGGATGCTGAATGGGGCTTGGCCATGCGGTTGGATAGTACGGTGAGCTACCCTAGGCAGATGGCGATGGGCTGTGTGCAAAACGATTCATTAATATACCATTTCGGAGCTGATGTGGCGAGGCAATGTCGTAGGTTGGGCGTTCATTTTAGCTTTAGTCCGGTGGTGGATGTGAACAACAACCCACGTAATCCTGTAATAATTGATCGCAGCTTTGGCGAAGACCGTGAACTAGTAGCCCGTAAAGCTATTATGTATATGCGAGGATTGCAGGATAACAAGGTGCTGGCCTGTGCGAAACATTTTCCTGGGCATGGCAATGTTGAAACGGATTCGCACTTGGATTTGCCTGTGATTAACTGTAGCAAAACCGAACTGGATAACACTGAATTATATCCCTTCAAAAAGCTGTTCGATGCAGGAATTGGTTCGGTGATGGTGGCTCACTTGAGTGTTCCGGTTTTAGACAGCAGTTTGCATACAGCAACATCACTTAGCAAGAATGTTGTAACTAAATTATTGAAACAAGAAATGCAGTTTGAAGGATTGGCAGTGACTGATGGATTGGAAATGAAAGGCGTAACCAAATACTTTTTTCCTGATAGCTTGAACCTGCGGTCGCTGATGGCGGGCAATGATGTGCTGCTTTGTGCCAACGATGTGCCGGGCTCAGTAAAATATATTCTGGATGCCGCATGGAAAGGATGGATAAGTATGGACCAATTGGATCAAAAGGTGAAGCGATTTTTAGGGGCTAAATACTGGCTCGGACTAAATAACTATCAACCTTGCGACACTACAAATCTTATTGAAGACTTGAACCTACCGAGCAGTTACGCCCTCAGAAACGATATTGCAAAAAATGCAATTATTCTGCTGAAAAATGAACACCACTTGCTTCCTATTCCTGCAAACAAAAAATTGCTGCTGCTGAATGTGGGCTACTCAGAGCAGACCAAGTTCGAGGAAGCTGTTTCGCTTTTCAATAAGGCAACTGTCATCAACATTGATAAATACAAATCAGATTTTTATTTTGATTCCATAGCCGATTTGGTGCATGATTTTGATGTGGTGGTAGCTGCTATTCACAGTACTAGCCGCTTTCTCAGCAAAGGGTATGCGTTCACACCGCAGGCCGTTCGGTTTCTAAATAGCTTGCCAAAAAAAAGGACGTTATATGTTCACTTTGGGAGTCTGTATTCCTTGGATTCTTTTTCTGGATTTCATACAATCATAGCTGCCCATGAGGATTGGGAATATTATCAAACGGCTGCAGCAAGGTTAGTGTGTGGCAGTGTTTCGGGCAAAGCAAAACTGAGTGTGACACCCACCGAGGAATATACCTTTGGCATGGGTGAATCATTTCCAGCCATTAACAGTTTGGATATACGCTTGCCACAAGAAGTGGGCCTGGATAGCCGCATACTAAAAGGCATAGACAGCGTTTGTCAAATGGCGATAGATAGTGGAGCAACTCCTGGCTGCCAAGTGTTTGTGTCGAGAAATGGAAAAATAATTTACAATAAAAGCTTTGGCATACATTCCTATACAGATACTACTAGGGTGAAAATTTCAGACCTGTATGATATTGCTTCTGTTACTAAAATACTTTCTACTACTTTGGCGGTAATGAAATTGTATGAAGCTGGAAAACTTAAGCTCGATGACAAGTTGAGTAAGTATATGAAGGAGCTTCGCAAGACAAACAAAAAAGATATTACGCTCAGGCAGGTGTTAACGCATACAGCAGGTTTGCAAGAGTGGATTCCATTTTACAAAAACACACTACGCAGCTATGGCCCCGACAGCAATATCTACAAAAAACAGCGGCACGACGGTTTTCAAGTGCAGCTGACCGATAGCATGTGGATGCATCGTAGCTATCAAGACAGCATCTGGAATAACATACGAAAATCACCGGTGAAGAAACCCGGCCAATATGCTTACAGCGATATAGGTTTTATCCTATTAAAAAGGACTATTGAGAAAATTTCGGGCGAACCCTTTGATAAATATACCGAAGAGCATTTTTACAAACCGTTGGGGCTTGCCAAACTTTGTTGGAAACCGTTATACCATAATCCTGTGAGCTCGATTATTCCTTCCGAGGTGGATACTGAATGGAGGAAAACAGAAGTGCTTGGCTATGTGCATGACCCAGCAGCGGCTATGCTTGGGGGAGTGAGCGGCCATGCCGGCCTTTTTTCCAATGCCTTTGATGTGGGAGTGTTGATGCAAATGCTTATCAACAAAGGCTCGTATAAAAATATATCACTTCTGAAGCCTGCCACCGTTGACACATTTTTAAGCAAGCAATATGGCCTCCGCCGTGGGTTAGGGTTTGATAAGGCAGAGACCGTTGGAGGAAAGCCTTCACCATGTAGCATCTCTGCGTCTGGAGAAACTTTTGGCCACCAAGGTTTCACAGGTACCTGCACTTGGGCCGATCCACGAACGGGCTTGGTATATGTGTTCCTAAGCAATCGGGTGAATCCATCAGCGGGCAATAAAAAACTGCTCAATATGAATGTCCGCACGGGAGTTCAAGATGTGATTTATCGCTCAATAATTAAGTAAGAATACAAGCCAGTATTGGGTTTTGCCTAATGGTGATAACTCTCCTTTTTCTCCAACAAGGTTGAACATATTTTTGCAGCGTAGACAAGGCATATTAATACATAGGCTTCGCTCCGCCTGACAGCATAGCATCTGTCACCCTGAGGGTAGTTGAAGAGCCACCTGCTAAATCTAGTATCATGCACCAAACCATCCTCATCCTCGACTTCGGTTCACAATATACCCAACTCATTGCCCGCCGACTGCGTGAGCTCAGTATTTACTCTGAGATTCATCCCTTCAACCATATCCCTGATACGGTTGAAAATTTGCAAGGAGTAATTCTAAGTGGCAGCCCCTGCAGCGTGAACGAGGAGGGTGCACCGAACCCTGATTTGAGCCGTTTCAAAGGTAATGTGCCTTTGCTTGGTGTATGCTATGGTGCTCAATTATTGACCAAGCAAAATGGTGGCGAAGTAGGTAAGAGTAGCACTAGGGAGTTTGGGAGGGCACAGTTAGCGTTTTTAGCTTCGAGTTCCGAGTTCATAGTTGATGATTACAACAACAGACTTTTCAATGAAGTTGAAAGCTCCCAAGTATGGATGAGCCATAGCGATACCATCAAACAAGTGCCGGATAGTTTTGAGGTACTAGCCAGTAGCGATAATATACCTGTGGCAGCTTTTCATATAAAAGGAGAAGAAACTTATGGCATACAATTTCACCCCGAAGTGACCCATAGCACTGATGGCATGAAGATTCTCGAAAATTTTGCGGTCGGTATTTGTGGTTGCACCCAAGACTGGACTCCAGCTCATTTTATAGATGAAACTGTGGCTAACCTGAAAGACAAATTAGGTAGTGAAAAAGTGGTGATTGGATTGAGCGGTGGGGTAGATAGTTCAGTGGCGGCAGTGTTGTTGGATAAGTCTATTGGCCAAAATCTGTACTGTGTATTTATTGATAATGGTTTGCTTCGCAAAAATGAATATACCCAGGTGTTAGACTCTTACAAAAATATGGGTTTGAATGTGATTGGGGTGGATGCTTCGCAGCGTTTTCTTTCGCAGCTGAAGGGCATCTCCGATCCTGAAACTAAACGCAAAACCATTGGCCGGGTGTTCATCGAAGTGTTTGAAGAAGAAGCCAAAAAAATATCCGAAGTGAAATGGCTAGCCCAAGGAACGATATATCCCGATGTGATTGAAAGTGTGAGCATGGGCGGCCCTTCACAAACCATCAAAAGCCATCACAACGTCGGAGGATTGCCAGAGAAAATGAGCCTCAAAATAGTAGAGCCGCTTAGGATGTTGTTTAAAGACGAGGTACGACGGGTTGGCAAAGCCTTGGGCATGAATGCCAGTTTGCTTGGCCGTCATCCATTTCCTGGACCCGGATTGAGTATACGTTTGCTGGGGGAAATATCGGAAGAAAAAATACGTATTCTGCAAGATGCGGATGATATCTTCATCAAGGCCCTGAAAGAGGACGAATTATATGACAAAGTTTGGCAAGCCGGAGCAATTTTTCTGCCAGTGCAAAGTGTAGGTGTGATGGGTGACGAACGCACTTACCAACACGTGATATGCCTGCGTGCCGTGAGTAGTGTGGATGGCATGACCGCTGACTGGAGCCACCTGCCTCACGAGTTCTTGGCCAAGGTGAGCAACCGCATCATCAACCAAGTACCTGGCATCAACCGGGTAGTATATGATATTAGCAGCAAGCCTCCAGCCACCATTGAGTGGGAGTAGGGGCAAGTTGTGAGCTAGATGTTGGAAGTAGTTAAGTCACGAACGTTTGGGCAATACGATTTTATAAGTAAGTTGTACGAAAAAATCGGACAACTGAAAATGGAGTTAGCGGATGGCAAACTGTATCTTACCGATGTAGCCGAAATCGAACAATTGGTGAGACTTATACAATCCATACCATCGCCTAAGGCCTAGCCTCCCCTTACTTTGCAGCCAAATGCAGGCAGAAATAATAACCATTGGCGACGAGCTACTCATCGGGCAAGTAGTCGACACTAACTCAGCTTGGCTGGGGCAGCAGCTCAGTTTACTGGGTATCCCTGTGAAGCAAATTACTTCGTGTAGCGACTCAGAAGAACATATAGTACAAAGCCTGCAACAGGCTAGTCAGCGAGCGGGATTGATTATCATCACCGGCGGACTTGGCCCTACGAAAGACGATATTACCAAACATACGCTTGCCAAGTACTTCGGAGTGGGTATGAAGCTGGATGAAGCGACACTCAATCGGGTGGAATATATTTTCAGGATGCGGAAAATGCCGATGCTGGAGAGCAACCGCCTGCAAGCCATGGTGCCCGCCAATTGTGAAGTACTCGACAATCGCAGTGGCACGGCTCCGGGCATGTGGTTCAAGTTAGAGGGGCATGTGTATGTGAGCCTGCCCGGAGTGCCTTACGAAATGAAAACCATTTTTGAGGAGGAGGTAATTCCGCTAATCAAGGAGCATTTCGAATTGCCAAACATTGTGCATAAAACATTGCTCACAGCAGGCATCGGCGAATCCTATTTGGCTGAAAAAATAAAGACTGTAGAAGATGCATTGCCCCAGCATATAAAACTGGCTTACTTGCCTGCCACTGCTCAAGTGCGGCTACGGCTTACTGGGAATGGAATGGACAAAGCAGAGCTTACCCGCGAAATTGACCATATTGCTGAACATATTATTTCTAAAGTTCCAGAATACTTTTTTGGAGAGGGAGAAGACACTTTAGAGCAACTTGCAAACCGCCTGCTCACCGAAAGGAAGGAAACATTGAGCGTAGCTGAAAGCTTTACAGGTGGTTACTTGGCACACCTTATCACGGCTGTGCCTGGCAGTTCAGTATATTTTATGGGGTCAATAGTGGCTTATGCCAATAGTGTGAAGGTGTCTGATATTGGTGTCACAGGTGAAACCCTTCATAGTTATGGGTCAGTAAGCGAACAATGTGTAAAGGAAATGGCGGAGGGCTGTCGTAAGAAATTTGGCACCACTTGGGCCATGGCAAGCACGGGTGTGGCGGGCCCTGGAGGTGGAACAATAGGGAAGCCAGTTGGCACTTGCTACATAGCTATTTCAGGCCCGAATGGTACAGTTGCCAAACGCTACGACTTCGGCGACGACCGTGGCCGCACCATCCAACGGGGCAGCATCATGGGCTTGGATATGCTGAGGCGGGAGTTATTGGGAATTGGCCATTGAATAACCAATCATAAATCTTCAACCCTTATTGGCCAACTGTCCACAGGCGGCATCAATGTCTTTGCCACGGCTGCGGCGTATGTTCACAATGAGGTTGCGGCTTTCCAGAAAATCACGGAAGTCTTCGATGCGATCTGCCTTGGCGTTTTGGAACAACCCATCGCCAATTGGGTTATATTCTATCAGGTTTATTTTTACGGGTACGTTGCGAGCAAAACGGGCTAGATCCGCGGCATCATCCAAGCTATCATTAAAGCCATCGAATACGATATATTCAAACGTGATACGAGTACCAGTCTTTTCATGAAAATAACGGAGGGCTTCGGCTAACACAGTTAGATTGTTGGTTTCGTTGATGCCCATGATTTCATTTCGCTTGGCATCGCTGGCGGCATGGAGGGATAAGGCAAGATTGAATTTCACTTCATCGTCCCCCAACTTCTTTATCATTTTGGCTATGCCGGCTGTGCTCACTGTTATGCGTTGAGGCGACATCCCGAGCCCATCAGGGCTCGATATCATCTGTGTACTCTTGAGCATGTTGGTATAGTTCAGCAGCGGTTCGCCCATGCCCATATACACGATATTACTTAAGGGAATTCCATAGTTATCCTCGGCTTGTTTTTTTATCAATGCCACTTGATCATATATCTCCCAATGGTCAAGATTGCGGAGTCTATCCATTTTGCCAGTAGCACAAAATTTACAAGCCAAACTGCAACCTACCTGACTGCTGATGCAAGCCGTCATGCGGGTATCTGTTGGGATAAGTACTCCTTCAATCAAATGGTCATCATGCAGGCGAAAAGCCGTCTTGATGGTGCGATCGCGGCTGGTTTGGCTGTGGTCTATTTTTACTTTATCAATAGTATATTCTTGCGACAGCTTTTCCCTGAAACCAGCAGGCAGGTTGCTCATATCGTCAAACTCACTTGCCCCATTTTTCCATAGCCACTCATACAACTGCTTTGCCCGAAAAGGTTTCTCACCAATGCTTGCAACTAGCTGGGTAAGTTCTTCGGGGCTGAGGGAGCGGAGGTTGGGCATTGCCGTTTTTAGTTTTTTGTTTTTAGTTCTGAAGGGAGTTGAAATTTACGTCATTCTGAACTGGTTTCAGAATCTGCTAATACTCGTAGTTGACTGTAATTGTATATCCAAAGATATAGAAATTCGTACATCGTAACTCATATTTCGTAAATGCCTTCACCCCGAATATTCCAACAAAAATGCTTTAATAAAATCCTCCAAGTCACCGTCCATCACGGCTTGGATATTTGATGTTTCGATACCTGTGCGGAGGTCTTTCACCAGCTTGTAGGGATGGAACACATAGTTACGAATCTGTGAGCCCCATTCTATCTTCTTCTTGCCTGCTTCCACCGTTGCTTTTGCTTCATTTTGCTTGCGAAGCTCTATTTCATACAGTTGTGATTTCAGCATAATCATAGCTCGTTCCCTATTGCCAATCTGCGACCTGTCTACCTGACAAACCACCACTATACCAGTAGGCTTGTGGGTCAGTTGCACCTTGGTTTCTACCTTGTTCACGTTTTGGCCGCCAGCCCCTCCCGATCGGGAAGTATGCATCTCAATATCACCTTCGTTTATTTCGATGTTTATATTGTCGTCCACCTCGGGATAAACATATACTGAAGCAAAGGAAGTATGGCGGCGGGCATTGCTATCAAACGGGCTGATGCGAACCATCCGGTGCACACCATTTTCACCTTTCAGGTAGCCATAGGCAAAAGGCCCGGCTATTTCCAATGTACATGATTTGATACCTGCACCATCGCCGTCTTGTCGGTCTATTTCCACTACTTTGTAGCCATTTTTCTGCCCCCACATCACATACATGCGGCTCAGCATCTCAGCCCAGTCTTGGCTTTCTGTGCCACCTGCCCCTGAGTTTATATTGACAATGGCGGTGAGGTTGTTTTCCTCGCCACCCAGCATTTTTTTGAACTCCAATGTTTCCAGCTCTTTTTCCACGGCTGCGGCCATCTTGTCCAACTCCTCATCGGATTCGCCAAGTTCCATGGTCACTTCTAGGTCCTCGAGCAGCGATTGCAGGACATTGAAAGATTCCACCCAAAGTTTTTGGGTCTTGATGGATTTAAGCAGTTTTTCGGCAGCGGCTGGGTCGTCCCAAAAAGTTGGGCCATGCGAAGTTTCTTCTACCGCTTTTATTTCGGAAAGTTTGGTATCGACATCAAAGATATCTCCTCAAAGCCTCGACACGGCCCCTCAAATCTTTAAATTGATCAGTATTCATATCGGGGGCAAAGATAGGGAGTCAGTGTTTTTAGTTTGGGTCTTCGACAAGCTTGATGAGACAGAAACTTATAGTTAACGAACAGCGTACAACCCACTGAGATAATTCCCCATGCTTCACTCCGGCTCATCATACAAAAAATTGATAGCACCACACTTGCCCATTGTTGATTGCAGCCGCAACCGTATTTCCCGCAACCCGTCCTTGTAGCTTATGAGGGTTGAGTTGGGAGGTACCTTTCCCATGTTCAATGCATACAAAACAAGGTAGTTGTTTTCTCCTGGCTTTAGCTGCACTCGTATCATATTTTTTTCCTTGCTTAGTGGGTAATCTTTCAGTATCCATTCGCCGTTTATGCACAGTGAAATGGAGTCGCCATCTTGTGTGCCGCCGTCCCAAATATATAGATCTACATACGCTCGATTCACTTTCACGTTGCCCTGCTTTTGCACCTTGCGTCCATGTACAGTTTCTGGTATATTGTTGCGGTTGATGGCCATACCAGCCAAGTGTTGCAGGGTGTCTTTGCTCCGCTTTATTTTCTTTAGTTCAAAAATATTTTGCGTGACCCGCAAATAAAAAGCGAACCCGCTGCTGCCCATCGAATAGCCGTTTGTATTGGTAAGTTTTTGCGTTTGCTGGTCGGTGTAGGTGTATGTACCTGTGAGCATTTTGCCAATGCCCAAACGATAAGAAACCCCGGTCTCTATTCGTGTCTGTTCTCCGGCAGAATAACTAAGTCCCCACTCAGGTTTTAGGTAAAAGTTTTGCTTGCTCACGAGTGGAAATGCCTCGTAACGGATGTCGTCCACTATCACGTTCACAGCCCCGTTAGTGCTGTCTTTTCGTATGTTTCTATTCCAACCAAAACCAAGCAATGCATAGCTGTCAAAATCCTGATTTAGCTGAAAATATTTTTTGCCCTGCAAAGTAAAGGTACGGCATACGAGCCTTTCGCTGAACTGCACTTGCTGGATTTTGGAAAGCGTTTGAATGTCGGTAAAAGCAGTATTGTAGGTCACATTGTGGTAGCCAAGGTCAATGCTCAATCCAACTTCTTTGTGGTATCCCGCCAGCAGGCCAATCCCAGTGCCGGGCAGGGGATACTGGGGTATAATGGCAAGCATATTGTTGCCCGCAGTCGTTGTGTGCGACTTACTCAGCCCAGCATGAGCCTCTACCCCAAAGCTCAACCAATGCTGAGCTAGCAGGCCATTTGCCAAAAATAAAAAGGAAAGTAGTATAATTAGTTTATTTGGCAGACTCATCGCACACAATAAGGCAAATAACGGGCGTATGGTTGCATTGGTATCCTACTCAAAGGATAGTTTCAAAACCCTATACAGGCTTTCCCAACCAATCCCTGAAATGCCCTGCCAGCACTTGAAGGCTTTGGTCTATATGGGTATTGTTCATCACAATGATGTCCGATGCTTCGCGAAAGGGCAGCAGAAATTGATCGTAGGCGGGCTTCACATGATGTTGCCATTGGTACTCGATGGTTTCGTGAGGAATTCCCCGCTCGTCGCGGTCACGCAGCATGCGGCGTTGCCACTTGATGTCTTCTGACGCATCGACAAACACCTTCAATTGCAGTTGCCTAAATATCTTCTCGAAGTAATAGATAAACAAACCCTCAATCACAATGATGGGTGCCGGCTTCACCACAATTGTTTCCGGGGCTTTGCCGGGGTTGTTAAACACATACTCTGTCTTAGTGATGGACTGCCCGCTTTTCAGTTTTTCCAAATCCGACAGGAAATACCCAAGGTCAATGCAGGAAGGCAGGTCGTAGTTCACCACCCCGTTTTCATCGGCCACCTGCTGGGCCAAGGGTTTATAGTAATTGTCCTGCGACACAATGCAGAGTTCATGCTCCGCAAACAGCCCCCGCAGCGATTGCAGCAAATGGGTCTTGCCCGAAGCACTGCCGCCCGTGATGCCTACTAAATATGGATTTTGCACGGGGCAAAGGTATTGGGCTTTTTAGTTTGGGTTAGTTGCCTTAATTTTGAAATATAGAAACCATCAAAAACCTCATTACCATAGATAATGAAATACTGGGCGGACAACCCGTATTTAAGGGAACACGTCTGCCTATCGAATCCTTGTTCATGCACTTAGAAAAAGGAATAAGCCTTGACGAATTTTTGGAAGATTTTCCAAGTGTCAGTAAGGAGGTGGCAGTGGCAGTGCTGGCTGTGGAAGAAAAAATAATGACTTCAAAAGACGCTGACCCCGAAAGCGGCGAACACTACACATGGGCTAATGGAGATAAATTAGACTACGCGAACAGTATTGAAGTAGAATTTGCAATAGGATTGGTTACCCCGCAACAAGCAGAGGCAATACGAAAAGCCAAAGAAGCCTACGACAAAAGGAAACAAAAAACACCCCCGCAAGAGGCCGATACCAAGGCCAAACTGAAAGAGGTATTCAAGACACTTTTTGGGCTGAATGAAGAACAAGCTGATGCCAATGCCGATGTATATTTTGGCGTGTTCAACGTAATGGCCAAACGTGCGGGAATAACGCTGGAAGAAGCCCTGCAACGCGTAAAATATGCCATGGAAGATCCCAACCTAAAGGGGGGTGAATTTCATGCAGAATATGAAGGGGCAAAGCAATGGGGCGAAGATGGGAGCCAAGATCCTGCCGATGTATTGAACGAGATAGTAAAGGAGTTAATGCTAGCCACAAGAGGGGATAAAAAAAAGATAATACAGGCTTTTGAAACGTATGGGCTTGAAGCCGATATGTTAGCGGGGATAAAAGAGAACATTGATGCCTTGATGGAGAGTGCAGCTAATTCATTCACAGAAAGCGAAGCCGCTAAGTATGCCTCCAAAAAGGAAAAGACGCCTTAGCTGTCGGAAGAGGAAAAGCGGGTAAAGGCTTGATTACTCTCTCTAATTTTCTTTTCTTTTCAATGCCCTACTTTTGACCAATGAATCGTCAACTAATTCCTCATTCCTAATTAAAAATATGTTCCAAAACTACCCCTACACCGTGGCCGAAAGGTTTCTTCGCTATGTGCAGATTGACACCCAAAGCGATCCACAAAGCAGCAGCTTTCCATCCACTGAAAAGCAAAAAGACCTGCTTGGCCTGCTGGCTGAGGAACTAAGGCAAATAGGCCTGGCTGATGCCCACATGGATGAGTGGGGATATGTATATGCAACCCTGCCAAGCAATACGTACAAACAAGTACCTGTCATTTGCTATTGTTCCCATGCGGATACTGCTCCTGATTGCAGCGGCACGAATGTGAAACCGCAAGTTCACACGAATTACCAAGGCGGAGAAATTCGCTATGCAGCAAATGCTGATTTGGTATTAAACCCCGAAGAAAGCGAACACCTGAAAGCCAAAATAGGCCACGACATTATCACCTCCGATGGCAGCACTTTGCTGGGCAGTGATGACAAAAGCGGTGTGGCCGTCATCATGGATACTATCCATTTTCTCCTAAACAACCCGCAGGTAAAACATGGAACCATCAAAGTATTGTTCACCCCTGACGAAGAGGTTGGCCGTGGCGTAGAGCATGTGGATGTAAAGAAGCTTGGGGCTGAGTTTGGCTATACACTCGACAGTGGCGATGCAGGATGGTTTGAAGACGAAACCTTCAGTGCCGATGGGGTGAAAGTGACGGTGCATGGTATCATCACCCACCCGGGCTATGCCAAAGGAAAAATGGTGAACGCCATGCGGGTGGCAGGGCATCTCATTTCCCGCTTGCCGCTGAACCGCCTCTCGCCTGAAAGCACGGAGAACAAGGAAGGCTTCGTACACTTGGTACGTATGGGCGGTGTGGCCGAAAAAGCCGAACTTGATTTCATCATCCGCGACTTTGAAGATGGCCTTTTATTGAAGCATGAAGAAGAACTGAAAAGCATCTGCGAAGAAGTCATCAACGAGTTTCCCGGAAGCCGATTTGAATATACAGTAACCGAACAATACCGCAACATGAAAAAGGTGCTCGACCTACACCCGCAAGTGGCACAATATGCCCGCGAAGCCATTGAACGCACAGGACTAACGGTAACGCAAAAGCCTATCCGTGGCGGCACCGATGGCAGCCGACTTTCCTTCATGGGTCTGCCTTGCCCCAACATATTTGCGGGGGAGCAGGAAATACATTCATTGAAAGAATGGGTGAGCATTCAAGATATGCAACTGGCCGTGCAGACCTTGGTGCATCTGAGTTGTATTTGGGAGGAGCGGGGTTAAGAATAGTTTTAGTCTTGTTACTTTTGCTGCATGCAAGTGCTACAGCTTTTCCACCGCTACCTCGATGAATCGAGCCATTGGGTGCACGACCTGTTGAAGCCGCTGGAGGATGTAGAATTGACGGTAGCTGCTCCCGTCTGGCTCAATCCCCATTTTGAGATAGCGGGGATGAAAAAAGTGCCGATACCTCACACCATTGATATACAAAAAAAGCAAGGTTTCTGGTTCAGGCAAAAGATAAAACGCAACTACAGGCATATCAAAAGCTGGATGATGGAACATGCCAAAGACTTTGATTTGGCACATGCCCATTTCTCGTTTGTTGGCTGGGAGTACGCGAAATTGTGCCACACGATTGGCAAGCCACTCTTGGTATCATTTTATGGATACGACTATGAGCATTTGCCACATACGCTACCCATTTGGAGAGACCGCTACCGGGAACTTTTTCTGTTGGCCGATGCCTTTATTGCCGAAGGGGGACATGGTGCCGAAACACTTGCCCGCATTGGTTGCCCTGAACATAAAATCAGGATTGTGAAGCTGGGAGTGGAAGCTAAAAACATATTGACACCACGAACAAAAGCCAGCCATAGCCTACAGTTAATTCAGGTGGCCAATATGAAAGAAAAGAAAGGCCATGCGTATACACTTCAGGCATTTGCCAAGGCATTGGCTACTTGCCCCAATATGCACCTCACCTTAGTTGGAAGTGGAGAAGGGGAGAACGAAGTACGAAGTACGATTTACGATTTACAATTGGACAAGCATGTTTCGATTATTCCGCGAATTGATTATCGGGAACTACCCGATTTTCTTTCGAGGTTCGACGTGCTTATTCAACCCAGCTTGCTCACTGCCGACAAAGACACGGAAGGCGGAGCCCCAATTATATTGCTTGATGCACAGGCCGCCGGGCTACCCATTATTGCTACCAAACATGCCGACATACCCAATGTGGTGAGCGAAGGTGCAACGGCACTGCTGAGTTCGGAACGCGATATTGATTCATTGGCGGCTCATATCAGCACCTACTATCACAGCACTCCTCAAAAGTATACGGAAATGAGTGTTGCTTCTATCAATTGGCTGCAGCAGCATTTCTTAGCCCATAACTGTGCAAAAAATTTGCAGGAATGTTATCGTGAATTTGCGTAGGATTTCGGCTCTATTCTCCAAAAAATAAACCCGACCAAATTAAATTGGCCGGGTTTATTCGGTTGGTTTTTTAGCTTACTTAAGCGTTTATTCTTTCACAAGCTTATGGTTGCTTAGCTGCCCGCCGCTGATGATAGTGAGCAGGTAAACACCCGCCGCCTTATCGCTGATGTCGAACGATGATGTGCCGTTGGTGCATTGGCTGCTGCTAATTAAGCGTCCAGCCATGTCATATAGGGTTATGGTAGCCACTTCAGTAAGACCATTGGCTTGCATGGAGAATATACCCGAGCTAGGGTTTGGAATGATACTGATGTTCCAATCAATGGATACGCCTGCCAAGCCAACATTAAGCCCTATGGCCAACGATGTGTTTTTGCAACCATTCGCATCTGTTATTTGAACGGTGTAGCTGCCGTGGGCTGTAGCAGTGTAGCTCTGCAGTGTAGCACTCGGGATAATTATACCACCTTTCAACCACTGATAAGAACTACCTACAGTTGAGGTAAGCACATTGCCCACTTTGCTTATAATTGGGGCAGTTGGTATTGGATTCATGGTAACTGCTTTAGCGGCAGAGGTAGCTGAGCATGGATTACTATTGGTCACCATTACTGTGTAGCTTCCTGAAGCTTTTGTATATATCACAGAAGCGGTAGCCCCTGCAATGTTGTTGCCAGCCAGCATCCATTGGTAGCTGAGGCCTGCACCGCTTCCAGCATCAAGTTTGGCACTGTCGCCAGCACAGAAGCTTGTGTTAGTTCCTGCAATAGTGGCTGTAGGCAATGGGTTAGCTGTTACTACAGTAGCTGCAGAAGTTACCGCACATGAATTGCTTCCGGTAACTTTTACAGTGTAACTGCCACTTGCATTAGCTGTATATGATTCAGCTGTAGCCCCGCTTATTGTACTACCGTTCAATTGCCACTCATAGGAGGTCAATCCAGTGGTTGCATCAAGTACCACACTGCCACCTTGACAGAAAGTGGTGCTACTTGCAGGTGTAACAGTGACAGTTGGAAGGCTATTCACCGAAACAGACACTGCTGATGAAGTGGCTGAACAATTGTTGCTGTTGGTCACCATTACAGTATATGTTCCAGCGGCGTTGGCATAGTAAGTAGCAGAAGTAGCACCCGAGATGTTGTTACCATTCATCATCCATTGGTAAGAGCTCATGCCTGCTGTGGCATCAATCTTCAGGCTGTCGCCTTGGCAAATCGTTGTACTTCCAGTGGCATTGGCAGTGGCGTTAGGCAGGCTGTTCACGGTGATAGTGGTTGCCGACGAGGTAGTCATACATCCGTTTGAATTAGAAACCTGCACGGCATAGTCGCCCGAGGCATTTGCATAATACATATCGGAAGTGGCACCATTGATGGCATTACTGCCCATCCACCATTGGTAGGTGAGTCCGTTTCCAATGTTGGCCATTAGCATGGTGCTGTCACCTTGGCAAATAGAGGTTTTGTTGGCTTGAATGCTGGCAGTTGGCACTGGGTAAAGTGTCACAGCCATGGCAGTAGCCGAAGTGGAAACGCAGTTATTGGCATTAGTCACCATCACGGTATATGAACCGCTGTCTTTGGCTATGTACATACTATCAGTAGCATTGGCTATAGAGTTTCCGTTCAAATACCATTGATACGAAGTAGCACCAGTCACCATCAAGGTCACACTATCACTGGGACAGAAAGCCGTATTCCCCGATGCAGTGATTGTAGAAGAAGGCAAGGGGCTGGCTGTAACAGTTACTTTAGTGGCTTTTACAGGGCAGCTTGTACTATCGGTGATAGCCACGGTGTAGTCACCAGAGTTCATGGCGGTGTAATCTATGTTGGTTGCTCCGTTTATGGCTGAGCCATTCATCCACCATTGGTACGTATAATTGTTTCCGCTATTTCCACTCAACACAATGCTATCGCCTTGGCAAAAAGTAATGCTACCAGTATAGCTAATAGTAGCGTTCACTCCAGTTTTTACTAGTACTGAAATAGTGTTTGAAAGTGAATCGCAGCCACCTGGGTTAGTTACTTCAACAGTGTAGTCGCCGGCAGATTTTGCTGCATACATTGAGTCGGTTGCCCCATTGATAGCTACACCGCCCAAATACCATTGATAGGTATAAGCTGCATTTGTACCTGCCATCAACATAACGCTATCGCTTGAACAGATAGTAGTAGCTCCACCTGCCGAAATAGAGGCACTAGGAACTGAATAAACGCCCATTATTATGGTGTCACTTACTGTTTGTGGAGTTGCACAACCCACGGTGCTCTTCATGTAGCACACAATAATATCACCGTGGCTCAAGGTGTTATCAGTATAGGTTGAGTCGTTACCACCCACGGTGGTTCCGTTCTTTTTCCAAGTAAATGTAGGTGTGCCACCGTTGATAGTAGCCGCATTAAAAGTAACGGAAGTGCCAGTACAGATATTGCTGGCAGTAGGGGTAATAGTAACACTTGGGATATATGCAGGGTTGATAGTTTCCGTATTTGAAGCTGAAGCACAGCCATAAGTTGTAGTCATCACTGCGGTGTAGTTTCCAGCCGAATCAGGCACATAGTCATTCATGGTAAATTCCTGATACCACTTTTGCACACGATTGTTGTTTTGGTCGCTCACATACACATCTCCTGTATGGTCTAATACCAGGCCAAAAGGCTTATCTAGCTTGCTCGAATCGGAGCCAGCAGTGCCAGCCTTTGATCCAGCAACAGTTTGCCCCCAGTTGTTGCCAACAAAATATTTCTGCACTCGGTTGTTGCCTTGATCCACTACGTGTATGGTTCCTGTTTTTTCAATCACAAAATCAGTAGGGTAGTTCAGGTGAACAGAGTCGGTGCCGCTTGCACCATTGGCCATGCCCACCACAGTAGTTCCGTAACTTGAATCCTTCATCCATTTCTGGATGCGGTTGTTTTTGCTGTCGGATACATATACATTACCTGCATCATCCACCCACACCGAAGTCGGTGCGTTGAGCTTGCTGCTATCGCTACCGCTTGTTCCTGCGGCACTTCCGGCCACAGTCACGCCATATGTCATTCCTCTATCCCAACGTTGCACACGATTGTTGTTGTGGTCGGCGATGTAAATTGTTTCATCAAATTTTACACAAATTCCGGTAGGGCCTGAAAGTTTGCTGCTGTCAGTTCCGCTTGTACCCGCAGCACTTCCAGCCAATGTTACACCGTAGGTTTTTCCAGCATCCCAACGAACAACTTTATTAGCTCCTGAGTCGGCTACATAAATATTGTTCCATCCGTCCACATATATGCCTACAGGCACATTCAGTTGATTGCTATCATTGCCTTTGCTGCCATTTTTATCGCCAGCCTTGGTTTCGCCCCAAGGGTAGCCTGGCATCCACATCATTACCTTGGCATTGTTGCGGTCAGCTATGTATGTATTACCCCAAATATCTATCGCTATACCACGAGGGCTGCTCAAGTAAGCACTATCAGTACCTGCTCTTCCAAAGGTATCACCAGCTATTTTGTATCCGAATCCTATGGATTGACGGTAGTAAGTAGCAACTATGCTGCTTCCTCGCAGCCAGTCGAGCTTGGCTGTGGCTGAGTATCCAGTCATGTTTAGCGTTCCAAGCTGGCAAGTAGTGCCAGCTATATATGGAGAGTAAGGATAATCTACACGCACAACTATACCATTTGACCGTGGGTTGTTTGGATAATTACAAGCCACAGTATTGCTCATGATAACATATACTGTATCGTTATTGTATATGTTAGAAAGCTTAGCCGTACTATCTCCACTAGACACGGTGGTGCCACTGGCTTGCCAGGCTAAACTATAGTTGCCGTTTGGTCCGCCATACTTCGCCGTTGATTGAAATTTAACCGTGTCGCCTAAGCAATAACTAGTGAATAAAGTACCCACCTTCAATTCTGGACATGGAGTCTCGGACTCATAAGCACCAATGTCGCTACGTCCATTCAGTATGCGAGGCTTACCGTCGAGTGCATCAGCCTGATAGCTGAAAAGGTAGCTGTCAACTCCATTGCCAAGCATTGGGGCTGCCATTTTAGATTTCAAGCCGTCATCATCAGTAGCCCATAGGCCATCGGTGCCAGTGTAGTTGGCCGAGTCCACAAAAAACGGATTTGAGTTGATGATATTTATGGCATTTCCGCTTCCAGAATACCCACCTTCATAAACCATGTTCCTCAAAAAGAGAGTCGCACTATTATCCCTAGATACATCGGTTCCAGGGTTATTTGCTGATATACTGTTTCTTAAGTAAATAGTTCCACTTCTAGCATACAATGTTGAGCCTGCATTACCTCCCGAGCTGGTAGGAGAAGTGTTCAAGGTGCTTGTGATATTGTTTACATAAATAGCTCCCTTCACACCGCGGAGGTACATGCCTCCACCCCTTGATGAAGCATTATTCCCCACAAACACACAATTACTTATTTCCCCTCTAGCAATTCCATTGTTGCTACCCGCATCAGCCCTCATACATATTCCGCCACCACTAGCCGATGAGTTGTTTTGGAATACACAATTAGAAATGATGGATGAAACTTGTCCATCGCTAGTTCCCAAGTCACAGAATCCTCCTCCATTGGTCGAAGCATAATTGTCTTTAAATATGCAATGCCATACCTGTATAGAGCTCACATTACCACTACCAACTCCATTGTTCAACACCCCACCGCCATTATCGCGGTTGCTACCACTGCCGTTCGCATACCCATACTGGATATAGAGCCCGTCAATCAAGGTCGATGTGTCAAGCGAAGCGGCATATATCACATGATAGTTATTGTCTGAACTACTTCCGGCACTACCTATGTCACCGCTGAAAATGGTGGCATTTTTCTGCCATTTGCGGCTAGCCCATGTTGTGTCACTGCTGCTAAATCCGCCGAAAAGCTTAATCCCATTAGTAAGTCTGAATGAGGAGTCTCTATCACCATCAGGAAGGTAGGTACCTTCGGCTATCCAGAAGGTGTCACCTGTTGTTGCATTTCGCACATCAATTCTAAATGCACTGTCATTCATGGCGTTGGCCCAGCTCGTGCCGGTCTTGTTGCCGGCCCCCGTCACGGTTACACGTTTGATTGATTGTGCATTCAGGCTGAGTGCCAGTAAGAAAAGCACAGCAAGGCTGGCTACTCGTTTTTGTAAAACTATCATTGGTACTATTTGTTAGTTATTTGGTTTTGTAAAAAAGTTTTCAAAGCTAAGGCAATATTGCCCAATGGGAAAATGAAAAGATTTAGATAGACGAAGAAAATGCACATGGTTGCACCGTTAATTAAATTGGCTTTTTTGCAACTTTGTCTGTTTACATTTCTGCAAACCTTCAAGGGCTACCTTTGCCTTCAAGTGACGGTTATTCTGGTAGCTTTCATTAAAAAACACACACATAACTCAAAATAAATAAATTGTCGAAACAACTCAAAAAATTTGTGGCCGCCTTGCAAGATAGCATTAGGCAAATGGCCAATAGCCCTTTCAACGCAAAACAGGTAGCATCCAAGATCGGCGTGAAAGGCAAGGATGCCGAAATGATTCCTTTCCTGCTGGAACAGATGATGCATAGCGGTGAACTGAAAGAAGTGGATAAAGGCCGCTACCAAGCTGTGGCCGTGTCTCAAACCGTGCAAGGCCGCATGGACATCAATCTGAAAGGCAACGGCTACCTGATACCCGAAGACGGAACACCAGATGTGTTTATCTCAGCCGCTTTTCTGAACACTGCTCTCAACCGCGATACTGTGAAAGTACAATTGTTTGCAAGCCGGAATGCCGCCAAACCCGAAGGTGAAGTGACAGAGATAGTGGAACGCAACCGAATGAAATTTGTGGGCAGGCTGGATGTGGGTAAGCAGTTTGCATTCCTCATTCCTGACGACCGAAAAATGTACAAGGACATATTTGTTCCACTTGACAAACTAGGAGGTGCCAAGACTGGAGATAAGGTGTTGGCATTGATTACCGAATGGCCCGATGCTAAGAAAAGTCCTATGGGAGAAGTGCTGGAAGTGATGGGCCGGCCGGGCTTACACGAAACAGAGATGAACGCAATCGTGGCCGAGTTTGGGTTCGACTCCAAGTTTGCCCCCGAGATAGAAAAGGAAGCAGAAAAGATTTCATTTGAAATACCAAAAGAAGATATAAAAGGTAGAAGGGACTTTCGAGATATTCTCACCTTCACCATCGACCCCGAAGATGCTAAAGACTTTGATGATGCCATTTCATACAATCCATTGCCCAACGGACATTTGGAAGTGGGGGTACACATTGCCGATGTATCGCATTATGTACGCGAAAACAGCCCGCTCGACAAAGAAGCATACCGCCGGGCTACGTCTGTTTATTTGGTGGATCGCACTATACCCATGCTACCCGAAAAACTGAGTAATGGGGTTTGCAGCCTTCGGCCAAATGAAGACAAGCTCACATTCTCAGCCGTATTTGAATTAGATGAGAATGGAAAAATTTACAGTGAGTGGTTTGGCAAAACGGTTATCCATAGCAAGAGGAGGTTCACCTACGAAGATGCACAGGAGCGGCTGGATAGCGGCGAAGGGGATTTGGCCAAGGAACTGAAAAC
>SHWZ01000057.1 GCA_009693575.1 Flavobacteriaceae bacterium
GACCTAAAATTCACATCTGAATTTACTAATAGTGGTAAAATGGCTATGGGTGGTGGAGTTTTTAGAGATTTTTATGAGGGTCAAAGCATAATTGTTCAACAAGAAACAAGCACTAAATTAGACAAATCAGTTCAAAAACTATTTAATAAATTTAGTAATAAAGAATTAGTAATTGATAAAATAGAAAAAAATACTCCATATAATATAGCAAAGGTTTTTGATAGAAATACTGGAGAAAAAGCACCTTTTGATGTAATTTTAAATCCTAAATATGTAGAGCAATACGAAGATGGTGGAAGTGTAGATGGTGGCGATTATGTAAGAGAAGATTTGAATTTCTATGAAACTGGTGGTGGTGTAGGTAAAATTGAGGTAGGAGATAATGAAAAATACAAAGTCGTTAAAGTTTTTAGAAAAAGTGGTCGGAGAGAAGTTTTAGAAAAAAATCTAACATTAGAACAAGCAAGGAGAGTTGTAGAAAGATACCCAAATAGCAATACATCAATGGTTGTATTTATGAAAATGTATGCTAAAGGTGGTGGAGTAGGAAATCCAAGCAAAAAGCAAATGCTTGATTATTTGAATATGTATTTTGATAATTATTCGGAGTTAAGAACAATCGCTATTGAAGAAGATAATATATTAACAAGAAGAATGTTAAAATCACTTGACAATGTAGAATTAGAAATGGCTTATGATGATGCTAAATATGAAATAAAAGCAGATACACAATTTAATATGGGTGGTGGTATAGATGATGTACCACAAGATATTGAAGAAAGATTAGAGTATTTAAGAGGAGAAATTCGTAATGAAAGAATTAGTTATGGCGAAATAGCAGAATTACAATCTTTAGCTGAATACATTGACACTAATGATGTTGAATTGTTACAATGGTCTGGTGTTCCCGAATTTGAAGATGATGTAGAAAGAAACGAAATGGAAGATGGGGGTGGGGTGGGAGCAAGACATCTTGTTGGAGAATTTAACGAACAACAATTAAAAAAAGGCGAAGATAAAATTGCAATTGAAAAAGCACAAAAAGAAACTGGATTAACCTACATTGATAGTAAAATTATCAAAAAAGGTGGTAAAATGTTTATGAAAGTTTATTTAATACCTACTGATGAATACTTAAAGTCCTCAATGATGGCTAAAGGTGGTTCTGTTGGTAAAAATACATATAAGCTCAACAAGATAAAGAAGTTTCTCGATACATTTCCAAATGATGCAACATCGTGGAGTCAAGCAACGGATGAAATCAGGGATATGGCAAGAAAAGCCAGAGAATACCATACTGAATATGATTTGGATATGCTTTATACTGAATATGAAACTAATCCAAAAGCACCACAGCCATTAGATTTTAGAAAAATTAATACTCCAAAAGAATGGAATACACAAGGCAAAAAGTACATCTTGGAAACCTTGAATAAAATGAGCAACCAAGCATTTGATAGTTTTTATGAATCGTATCAGGATTGGTTTGAACAATCAATGGCTGATGGCGGTGGAATTTTAAAAGCACAATTTAGTGTTCTTAATGAAATATTTTCAGAAGACCAAGAACCTGATTTATCTCCATCAGGAGTTTATAATAAAACAATTGGTAATATAGTCAGTGCAATTAATGAATATGGTATTTCCGAAAAACAATTTTATGATGAAGCCAAAAATTTTCGTGCGTTAGATTTAGTTTATTCTGATTTCAAACAAAAAGAAAAAGAATCAAGCAGGGATGAAAAAAAGGATAAATACATAGTTGAGATACGAGTTCACGATGACGATGGAGATTATACAGAAGAAGATTTTGAATTTAATAATAGAAAAGATGCTTTTGACTTTGCAAAGAAGAAGGGGAATGTACACGAAATATTCTATTACCCAGCAGGCACAGATTCAAACCCAAAAGGACTATGGGCAATGGGCGGTTCAATTTCAGGTTCGATTGACGAGTCGAAAGAGATGAAGAGATGGGGTAATGTAGATAAATTTGAACTATTTTATGTAATGGATAATAATGGAAATGTTAAAAACATTTCTAAAAGTTATGAAGAAGCAAATAAATTTTTAGAGAAAGCGTTAAAATTTAATGGTAAAATAGGTTATAAAAATGTTCTTAAATCCGATTGGGATTCTGAAAAGATAAACACTTCTAATATAAAAAAATACGCTAAAGGCTCTACTATTGAAGGGGCAAACATTGGCTCTATAAACGTTGGCGATATCGTAACGCTTAAAGGTGCTGGAAATAGCCGATACAAAGTTTTGGAAAAGAGAAGGATGACGAGTAGCAAACTAAACGCCTTTATGGTAGAGTCGCTTGATAAGGGAGATGACCCAATAGGAACAAAAAGCGAATACTCCGAAAACCAACTTCAAAAACACACATACGCTAAAGGCGGTGAAACCAAAGGTGTTGAATGGGTGGTTAATTTTACTAATGAATTTGATAGAGGTGATTATATAACTAAATATGTTCTAGCAAAGTCAAGAGACGAAGCAATAAATAAGGGGTATATGGAAATTTCTGATTCTGGGGAAGAAAGTGATAATTATCAATTATCATTTGTCTATAAATTGTCCAAACTAATAATGGCAAAGGGTGGTGCTCGCCAACGCAAATCTACTCAACAAACAACACCTGCAAAACGCATCCGCAAAAACCCAATTCGTAATTCGTAATTCCTAATTTTTCAAAACACCCTAAAATAAACCCAACAAATGACCAACACCCCAATCACCACCCTGCCCCACACCGAACTGATGAAGACCGAAGACATCAAACTGAACGAACTGAGCCCCGAACTGCAAAAGCAGGTGCGGGCACTCGACTTTAAGTTCAACCAAGTGAAAAACAAGCCCGGACTGCTGATGGCCAAGCAAAATGACTTAGCGGCTGAATCTGCCATATTGGAAGACCTCATAGACCGCGAGATATTCCCAGACGATCCCAAAAATGCAGCAGGAGTCCCAACGTCAGCCAACAACGATGTCAACAAAGACCAAAAGTCTGCTAGCAAAACCTATGGCCTCAGCACCGAAAAGACCCAAGAGTTTGAAGCCTATGTGCTAAACCACATCAACAGCGATGGCCGCATACACATGGACGATGTACAAAAATGGATACCCGAACGCCCAGACCTCATCAGACTGCCCAAGATAACCCTCGAACGGGTGAGCTTATTTGTGTATTATTATGATGTGAAAACCAACTAACGATAGGCAAATAATAACTTCCCCATGACTCAAATAAAATCCATATTGCCCAAAGACATGAGTACCATAGAGGTGACACTCATTATTGCAAGTATCTCTGGTGTTGTCATAGGTGCCTATGTGGCCTACAGCAACTACAAGATGCGGAAAGAGGAAATGGCTATGCAGCGGGAAACACAGGCATTGCAAAAGGATCTGGTGAAGCAGCAGATAATGCTTACAACCATACAACTAGAAAAGGCATAGTGGGTAAACCCATAAAAAGTGAATAAAACCCTCCTAAAATATACATTTAACACCTATATTTGTACTATACAAAATGCTGACAACAGTAAACCCAAAGTAACTCAAAATGACTCCAACTCAAAAAGACCTCATCATAGGCATCATATTGGTGGTAGCCATTGGCGGCATAGTGTATGCCCTGATGAGCCAAACTGTGCCTAGCACTCCTGAACTTACCCCCGACGAAAAACTGCACCGCAAGGTGGAGTTTGACAAATCGCTACTGAATGAAGTGTAAAAGAAGCCTGCGGAGATGGGAGTTTTGTTGCAGCAATGCAGCACAGCCCATCAGTGAAGCAGGAATCAGAAATTGTTTAACTAAATTTAACCTAAAACAAAAACTACTAAATTGCCAGTCTCAATAATAAAAGCACCCGCCACCACAAAGGCCCACTACAAGGCCAGCGAAACTAGCCAACTGCAAACCGCATTGAAGGCCATTGAGGCCAAGTATGGCAAATACATACTGAAAGCCAGCCTTGCCTGCAATGTGGAATCGGCCATCATCACCTCCTTCATATTTGTGGAGAGTGCTGGCCAGCAGAACATAGTGAGCAGTGCCAAAGCCTACGGGCTGATGCAGCTAAAACTGGATACCGCTATCAGTGTTATCCATTTGGAAGCCAAAAACAAGAGACTCACAGCTACCGAATATGAAACACTGGTGGAATACCTTGGCCGTGACCGGGTGGAGTGTTACACCAAGACCATGAAAAACCTGGGACAGGACCAAGTGAACAAGTGCAAGCCTATGACCCCCAAAGAGCTGATGATGCCGGGACTGAACATATTGATAGGCACCATGATGATAGGCCGCCTAATGGACGAGACCCGCGAAGGCAACGAGTTCAGGATCGACAAGGTATATTTCAAGTACAACCAAGGGCTGTTCTACAAGTTCAAGTCCAAGAAATATTCCGACATAAACAAGATACTGCAAGAGGCCAAAAAACGCAGCAGCGAAAGCTATGCCGGCATACTGAAACTGGTGGGCAAAAACGGGGTGCTAGATATATTGACGTGAGCCGTTAACTGGTTGAAACAAATAGCTTTCCTTTATTAAAACTAAATTATTATGATAAAAGTAGATGACAAACTTTACAAATTAACGAATAAGGAAGTAGCTAAAATGAAAGCTACGGACTTTAAATCAGGAGATGTAATTTATGTAACCGATGCAAAATCTGGAAAAATAAAATACATCGTTGAACTGAATAAAGGGGAGTATAAAACCTTCGGCTTAAAGACAAGGGTGATGGATGGAGATACATTCAAATATTTGACAACTCCAGGAAGTAGCAAAGGTTTTAGACCATATTATATTGATGATTTTATTCATCGTTAATTGTGTGTTGGCGAATTGAAGCTAACAACGATTCCAACATAATCCAACACATAAACATATCAACGACTCTACAAGCACATGGAAAAACAACTCAAAAAATCTCTTATCATCATCGGCAGCAGTACAGCCATAGGCTTTCTGGGCGATGTAATCATGTATAGCCTGGCTCAGAGCAAGGGCGGCCCCATCAAAATCCACTTCCCCAAGGGCAAGGCACTCTTCCAGGTGATACTGGTGGGCTTTCTCACTGGAGTGATAGTGGACTATGCCGTGAACCGCATAGTGGAGAGCCAAAAATCGGAAGCCGAAAAGGAACTAGACAAGCTATCTAAGCGGGACATAGCCGCTATTGAAAGCGGTAATCTGAAAGCCACCACGCCAGTGAGGATTGAATGGATGTGACCCACATTACACTCCCATCTAGTAGGCGGTGGTGGAAATGCTCCCCAACTTATCCACTAAATTCCCACACAGTTACCAACAAATGTACTAATCATAGTACATTTGCAGACACACCCAAGATGCCTAAAACACCCAATGGCAACAATATAGCTGATATAGGAGTGGTTGGTTCAATGACCACACCAAAGGCCAAACGACACCCCATACAGCACGAACACAATGTAATAAAGGCCGTAGTAGTATACCTCACCACGCATAGGTCGAAGCCATTGTTCTTTCATGTGCCCAACGAAGGGAAACGTAGCCTGCACCAGCAGCGTATGGCCAAGCAGAGTGGCCTCACCAAAGGTGTAGCAGACATCATCATATTGGAGCCAAAAAAATACCAAGAAGACGGCACCACCAGATACCATGGCATGTGCCTAGAACTGAAGGCCGAAACCAACAAACTTACCGGGGCAAAAAAAGGAACCACCAGCGTTGAACAACTGGCATTCCTAAAAGCCGCCGAAGAACGAGGCTACTATGCTAAGGTGGCCTTCGGCTTCGACATGGCCAAATCATATATCGATACTTATCTCCACAAACCGTGAATAAAAACCATCGATAAAATATACTATTGAACCCTATATTTGTACTGTACAAAATGCTGACATACAAACGCACCAAGCTGTACAAAAAGGACGGTATCACACCAGAAAGCCAACACATGGACTGCATGGCATTGCTGCGGGTTGTCGGCTATGATGCGGAGTTTGCCATAGGGTTTGATGCATGTAAGGTGGCCATTGATAATTATTTGAAGATAGGCACTTCAGTATCCGCTGAGAAAAGTGGAATATTTACACATTAATAACTCTATTCCTAATTAAAAAATTCCTAATTGCCAATTCGTAATTCCCACTTCCAAAATGACCACAGACCTCACCACCTTCATAGCCAAGCAGCGGCAGCAGCTCAAAGACAGTTGCGACGAGACCGAACACAAGCTGGCCTACTACAAAGAGCTGATAGAAACCTACGATGAGCTGGTGGAAGTGCTGATAGCAAAGGAAAGGAAGCTAAAAAACAGTGAGCCTGATAGGGAATCCCGTGTTGATTCCTTTGTGTTAGAAGAGTACAGCCGTACCAAGCTGGAACGCATAGAAGCCGCCCACAAGCTGTTCTACAACCGCATCATGCTGGGCAAATATGCAACACTGTGCGAAACCAGCGAAGCCCAGGCCCTGCTGCGTGACCGTGAGGTGGCCGCCAACTTCGACAAGAAATTCTATGAAGTAAAAACCGCCCTGCAAGCCGCCAAGCTGAAAGGCGACCTGCCAAAGCCCATGGCCGACCTATACGACCTGCTTAGCGACAAGACCCCTGCCAGCATGAACAAGGTGGACAAGGGGATTATTTACGGTGTACTGATGACGACATAGGTATAGGTAGGCCCAAACCCCACCCCTCCCCCCCCAAAAAAAACCCCAAACCCCAAACCCCAAACAAAATGCGAAACTACAAACTCAAAAAATGGATAGTAAAGACTTTCTTCCGGAAAAGGCTGACACATCACATTAAACGGGACTCGAATGCGTATACATTGGTGGCTGAAAATACCACGGACAAAACAGAAAAAGTAACACTTCTTGGTGCCCACAAGCAATGGTATTTAGGATATCAATCACAATTTGGCAATCCAGAAGGCATCAAAATATACATATCGGAGCTTGGCACCACCATCGCTTCGTATGCCCAGTTCCTGAGCAAGATAAACAGGCAGGAAGTTAAGTTCATTAAAAACATACAATTAAGCATATCAGGTACATCTACCGAAGAACAGGGCAATGAAATGATATGGTTCAACGATGTGCAAAATATTGATGGAAAAATAGGATTCAAGCCTATTGATTTGATAGAAAAACCTGCCGACATCAATGAATCGGTATTGGATGTACCCATGAAGCATATAACGTTGGATTGCCACATCAGCATCACAACAAATATATATCCAAACACGAGGCTAACCGTTGGACTATTCACACAGCCTACAGAGGCTCATGCGGTATATGATGTTTATATGTCAGCAATGCACCGATTGAAAAAGAAATTCCGCAAAATAATCCCCAAGGCATTTCCCATAAAGATAATCATAGCCACCAATTCCAATATTACCATTGATAAAAAAGAATCCAACCGTATATCCAATATCAAAAAAAATTTGGATACCAAGGTATTTTGTATTTGGATTGGATTGAGCGTGTTGGCTTTGGCAGGTTTATAAAAAATTCCTAATTGCCAATTCGTAATTCCTAATTTGTATTTCACTTCGTAACTCGTCCATCCCCCATCGTACTTCAAAAAATTGACTCCCAAGAAATATACCACCGCCTTCAGTGAGCTTGCCAAATGCCTCGACCGCATAGGGGTAGACAACACCATAGGCCTGCTGCGTAGCGGCAGCACCGTTACCGAGAAGGTGGTGGAAAGCCTGTTGCAGGATGTGGCCATGGTGTTCGGCATCAACCCTGCCCACCTCAAAAACCACGACGATACCCGCACCGACGACGTGAAATATGCAAAGGCCACCTACTACTACCTGCTGCACTACAAGCTGAAACTGAGCTATGCTAAGGTGGAAGAAATAGTGAAAAGAAAATCGCCACAGATAAGCCGGGGGCTGAAAACCGCCAAATACATATTAACTTTGCCGCTTTCACGCAGCACCTTCAAGCAACGCAAGTACCAAGACCTGATGAACAAGTGTATAGATATGACGAAGTGAAGACAAATACAAATTAGGCGTGTGACAGCCCCATTAACAACAATCAGCAATTGACAACTCGTACTTCGTAAATCCAAAATCGTACCTCAATCTCATGGACACAACAACCAGAAAACGATACAATGCCAACAGATCCCGACGTGGAGTGGTGATGGACTATAATTCCGAAGACACCGACGTGCCGACACTTGCCGCCCCTGTTACCTTTGGTAGCAGTCCCAATGCGGCCATACCACCAATAGAACCAACTACCACACCAATGAACTATACACCCAATGAAAAGGAAGGTGGTGAAAGCGATACACCATCACCAAGGCTGCGGGACCAGAATACTCCACAGTTTGAGCGATCCACCAACTTTGGAGACAGCCCCTTTGCTCTGCCAGTAGAAGAACGAGATACCGTCAACACTCCTGGCAACGAACACCTGAATGATAACGGCAGTGGCGATATTCCCTTTGAAATACCAGATGCCCAGTACAATGCACCGCCCATAGGTGGCAACAAGGAAGGCGGTATAGGCAGTGAGCTACCACCAGTGCCAGGCAACCCATCCATAGCCAACCTGCCCGACAGCGAGAAGATGGAATCGGCAAAAAGCACTGCTGCCATTTACTTGGCCACCTATCAGGCATACCTGCCCCCATTGTGCAAGATGGCCGCCGGAATAAGCCAACGCAAGGTGGACAAACTGGAAAGCAATGGCTACGAAGGCATATTGGAAGTGCCGCTGAACAGCCGTGAGAACATAGGCCAGTTCATAGAATCGCACAATGCCACGGTGAACGAGGCATTTGCAGTTACCAACGAATTTATTGAGACTGCTAGGCCACCGTTGGAACGGGTGCTGGCAAAAAACAATATTGGCATGAGCGACGAAAGCCAGCTTTTGTTCATTTTTGCCTCCGACCTGCTGCAAAAGGGTGCAGTGATACTCACGTTTAGAACCGATACCGAACAAAAATTTAACTTTGCCAAATCGTTCTACGACAAGATGGGCAACAGTGGCCGAACCCCATCAGATGTGCAGCAGGAGATGGCCGAGCAGGAAGCCACGATGGAAAGGAAAAGGCCAACAACACAATCTACATCCACATTAGTGTCTACAAGGGTGGAGGATGCGGATATATTAAATAATGATGAAATATAAGTGAAGCAGCAACCGGCATTGTTTCAAGAAATATTAACCTAAAAAACAAAGACTTGGCAAGAGAGGCACTCATATTGATAGCGGCTGGGCAAACGGGCGTGGGCAAGACTCACCGTGCCCTGAAAGAGATAGAAAACTACTTGGCTGCTGCCCGCAAAAATGGGCAAGCTAGAAAGGCTTTGATATTCGATACCAACTTCGAGAAACAGTATGCCGAAAAATTCCCACGTACACTGGCACCGAAAGACCTGATGGCATGGTGCAAAAGCCCGGTGGTGGAATGCCGCAGGGTGCTGCCATACAATATAGATGGCAGTGAGATGACATCACTGGAGATGAGGCAGACAGCAGAGTTCCTGGGAGGCAAGGCCCGTAATGTGATGCTCGTGTTTGACGACTACGACAAATATAACATAGGCAGCAGCAAAACAAGGGAAAGCAGCAGCACATTTATGAGTAACAGGCACCGTAGCCAGGACCTGATAGTGAGCCACCAAAGCCTAAATGTAATATCGACTGCCGAATGGCGAAATGCCACACTGATAAGGCTGCACAAGTGTGTGGATAGTGTGGATGGCATAAAAGACAGGGTGAACGTGCATGAACTGCTGAAGATAGCCGAACTGATAGTGTGGGAACAATATATGCTGGCCGAAGATGCCATACGCAGGGGAAAGATAGAACCCAAATCGGCACTGGCCTACGAGAGGCTGAGCTTCCACCTGTATGTTGATATACGTAGCCGGAAGATAAACGGTAGCTATAGTTGGGGGTGTTTTGTCCGCAACTGCCGCAAATACCTACGTATCGACAAAAAACACATGCTCACCATTGCCCACCTTATCGATGTGGATCCAAAGGCTAAGAATGCGGATGAACTCATCATACAAAGGTACTTTAGGCAGTATTTTAATGGGGAAGGGGCTTAGGGGATGTGCTTAATTAATTGCCCGTTTCCTGTTCCATCAGCACATCAGCACATTAAGTGTACCACCCACCGCTTCCATTAATGGCTGTTTTATTTAATTGATTTTCTTTTAGTTGTGTTTGAAATGGTAGTGAATTTTCTACTGCCCACTACACTTGTTTTTTTGGATTGACCTATTGTATATGTTGAATATTGTGGCATTAATAACAATTCAACTAACAACAACTCATTAACTTAATGAAAACTCTAAAAGACATCGCAATGCCTGCAATCGGGATAGCCCTTGGCATCTTGTTTGCCAATCTTGTAATCACCTACATCCCCGCCTCTCTTGGTGGTAAAAAAGTGTAAGTGAAGGCTGCAATTTAATCAATCTAAAAATTGCCTTCATCCCCTTTGGGGCTGGGGCTAAAAACAAAACAAAACAATGAACTTTAACAGAAACAACTACTTGCCAAACCCAGCCGAGCGTTACTTCAATGCCGATGGCTTTGGAGAAAACTTTGCCTATGACGGCAGCGAAATCTACTCAGCGATGGGCAACGATTTTGCAGCCGATGGTGCAATGGAAAGCGACATGGGCATGAACTCACTGAACACCAGTGTGAACACGTACACCTTGATAGCTAATAATACTACTGGTGCTACAGTAGCCGCCAACTTCTTTGGCCCAAACAAATATTCATACTTAGGTTCTTCTAGTGTGTATGGAAACACAGGACTTAGCCTGTACATTTCGGAGCTTGGAACTACGATTGCTTCGTATGCCCAGTTCCTAAGTGAGATAAACCAGACACCAAAACAATGTAACACATGGAGAATCACAGCAACCAGCACCAACTCCAGTAGCATCACCACACAAGTGCAAAGCACAGTGTATACCCTTTCCAAAACACAGGCAAACGGCGTATTGGGAAGCTACCCAGTGTCTCCGTTCAAATATGTGAACGGTATGCTCTTCAACGAAAACATCATCGACATACCAGTGCCGTTCATGCTGAACAGTGACACCTACCTGTCGGTTAATGTTTTGGCTTACACTCAACTTACCATGATATTGTTCATCGGCCAAAGTGCAGATTTGAGCAACGTGCTTAGTCGCAGAGCAATCCAAAGTTCAACCAACTCACCAGTGCCATTGTTGAACTCACAAAAAGTGATAGTGGCACGCTAATATCAGTCCATCAAACAAACCGGAAAGGCGGGGTGGTCACAAGCTGCTTCGCCTTTCATGTTTTAAGCACCACGTTGCCCCACGAAAGGGGTACAATATACGACAAAAACAACCAACAATAACCGCTCCCATTCCCTTTCAGGGCTGGGGGTTAAAAAATACCCACCCTAGTATCCCCTTTTGGGGCTTAGGGGTTGCAATGAACAAAAAAATACCCACTGGCAAGATAACACTAAGCGAGCTGATAGTGCGAAACAACCCAAATGGTGCAAGGCAACTGATGCACAAGTATGGCATAAACCCACCACCAAGCACTACCACCACACAGGCCCACTATGCCCTCGAAAGCATACTGGCCAAGCACCAGGACGAGGCATTGAGGGAGTTTGCCCTATGCCACCCTGACAAGGACCTGATATTGATAAACGTGCCCACAAGCCCTAGCAACCCTAGTGCCAGCTACAAGTATATGGCCTACGAAGGAAATCCCATGTGTACTTGTGGTCGTGGTTCGACTGCTGCTCAGGATGACACCCACATGAATGCCGATGGCACGGGAGAAAGCATACCAGTGGTGCAACTAAATGACTACATAAAAAATGCTGTGGCCGATGCCAACAAAGGTATAGCCGCCCAGAATCCCGTACACGAAAACAAGACACTCGACACCTTCCTGATGCTGGCTGGCATAACCATACTGGCAGTGGTGGTGCTGAAGAATATATAAAGCCAATTAACCATCAACCATTAAAAACCCCATGAACAAGGTAAAAAGATAAATAGCTAATCAAAATGAACAACAACATACTCGACAATACTATTGAATTTGTGACATCGGGCAGCCAGCAGACGGGTGTGGAATATTTCAACACTACACACTTCAACACGGATGGAGACCCATCGGTGTGGCTGAAGCCAGGTGGCAACAAGGCTGCCATAGTGAAGATGCAGCAGGCACTGAACGATGCCTATGGCAACAGCCTAGAAACAAAGAGTGGCATATGGGGGCCAAAGACAACTGTCGCACTAGAGGATATAGGGCTTGACGGCGATGGCATAAGCCAGAGCGAATACAACAAGCTGCTGATGGGCTATGTGTTTGTGAAACCAGGATTTGGCAAGGTGTCTACCGGAAATCTCGAACAAACCTACGAGAAACTGCCAGAGGCCGACAAGAAAGAACTGAAAAAGAAGGGTATAAACAATGCCAAGCAGTTTGTGGCCAACGGAAAGCAGTGGATAGCCGACCAAGGCGGGCTCGAAGCGGTACTAGAAAAAGGAAAAGGGTGGTTTGATATGTTTAGGGGGCTGGTAAATAGTGGTAAAAATGTAGGAAAATTCGCCAAAGATCCCACGATAAACTGGACGGACGACAAAGGCAACACCATTACAGGCACACAGACCGAGTATGACATATACTTGGAACGCAAGAAAGAGGAAGATGACAAAAAAAACAAGATAGCCGGCAT
>SHWZ01000058.1 GCA_009693575.1 Flavobacteriaceae bacterium
AAACCTGATGGTCAATACAGAAAAGACTGTTCAAATGAGAAGTTGAAAAGCATCATGCCCGATTTTGAATTTACAAGCCTTTTTGATGGGATCAAACAAACCTTTGCGTTCTACGAAAAAAAACAATGTTTAGCATGAAAAAAACAATTTTGTTTGGCGGCAGCGGATTTCTTGGTGATGTACTTCTTCGCGATAATCCAGATGTTGTATCTGTTGGAAGAACCAAGCCTTCTGCCGATATAAAAAACGAACATATCCAAATGGAAAGCATTGACAATTTATCAATTCTTGATGATGTGGAAATCGACAATGTGATATTCTTTATCGGCAATAGCAACCATCATTTGTTGAATAACAGCTGCATGGACGGAATTGAATATAATGTTCTTCCATTAAAGAAAGCATTAAACTATTTCCAACACAGAAAGATAAACAAATTTGTGTGCCTGACAAGCATACTGCTATATGGAAACGAGCCGAAAGGCCGTCCAGTGAATGAATCGGACGATATACACCCATTCACCAATGAATATATTTTTTCCAAATTTTTAGCAGAACAAGTTGTTGGATATTATCTGCATAAAGGAATGAACATTATAAATATAAGAATATCCAATATTTATGGAGCCACAACACTTATGCGGCCAGACCTTGTTCCGATGCTGATGTACGATGCCCTGACAAAAGAAAACCCTACGGTATGGAACACTTTGCCCGAAAGGGATTTTGTTTTTGCCCCCGATGCCGCCGAAGCTATTATGAAATTAATGGGGACGGATTTTACGGGAGTGGTGAATTTGGGGAGTGGAAAAATGCACTCTGTTGGCGATGTGGTAAAAATAATAGAAGGGCTGTCGGGCAAAAAAATAGAATCGCTGAACAGGGCAGTAACGGGAGTAATGAAATTCGTGACCGATATTTCATTGATAAATAAACTTACAGGGTGGACACCGACCCATACGTTGAAAGAGGGGCTTGAAAAAACATTTGCGACAATGAAAAACAACCTAAAAGCCGAGCAGCTCAAGAAGGTATGACAAAGCCCAACACCATGTTCGTACTATTGGGCACTCCGCACGAGTTGATGGAAAACCAACATATACGTGAAACAATAACACAAAAATACCTGCGTAGGTACCACCGTTTGCACAAAGCATTTGAAAGCGGTAACGACATAGTGTTTTTAACCGTATTGCCACATGTTGTTGATGGTGCCGATTATATATTCACAAAAATAAAAGAAAAATTGGTAAGTGATGTCGTTGGCAAATGCACATTTTTTACAATCAACCTGAACGATACCAATAGTTTGGATCAGCAAGAAGATTGGGTACATATCAATTGTTATGTGCCATTAAACGGTAATTGGGATGAGTTTGACAATACAACGGCAAATTCAATGCGAACAATACTAAAACATAGGTTTTGATATGAACAGGCCCAACATCAGAATAGTGGATGCCAATTTTGCCCATAGCGGCAAGGGGAGCTTTGGCACCGGCGACCTTTGCGTGCCGCCCACGCATTTCCAATGGTACCGTGGCAGCGAAAACATCAACAACATAGTGGTGCTAACGGAAAGTATGGCCCACATGGCAGGCCAGTGCCACGAAACCGTGAAGATATTGCTGATACTGGAGCCGCCGGTAATAAACCCCCATATATATAAACAACTGCACGATCCGGGTTTTTTGGCCCGGTTTACCTATGTGTTCACCTATATGAAGCAATATGTGGACATTGACCCCGAAAAAATAAAATGGTTCCAGTTTGGTGGCTGCTGGATAAGGCCACAGGACCAAAAGGTATATACCAAGACCAAGAACATAAGCATCATTGCCAGCGGCAAGCGAGACAGCTACGGCCAACAGCTACGGCACCGCATCATTGAGCAGTTTGGCCACAAGATAGACCTTATATGTGGCCGTGGATACAGGCAAATTGAAAACAAACTGGAGGCCCTGGCCGATTACCGGTACAGCATAGTGGTGGAAAACACCAATGAGCCCATAATGGCCAGCGAAAAGCTGAACGACTGCTTTGCCACCGGCACCATACCCATTTATTGGGGCTCGTGGGAAACAGAGGATTACTATGACCCTTTGGGAATTATAATGCTCAATGATCGCATGGGCAGCATACACACCTTTATAGACCAACTGGAACTGGCCACCGAAGAATACTACAACAGCCACCTTGCCCACGTGCAGGCCAACTTCGACCTTTGCAAGCAATACCTAGTGCCCGAGGACTGGATATGGAACAATTTGCTGCGGGAAATATACAACCAAACGCTCAACTACGGTTTTGCAAGCATTAAACACTAATAGAAAAGAAATGTACGAATCAGTAAACCACCAAAAAAAGCAATATGCCACCAGCATCATTGACAGCATGGCCGCCAACGAAATGGAAAACTATGGTAAATACTCATGGGGCAACCCGGACAGCAATCCCGCTCAAAATAGGATACCAATGATTATAGACAAAACCACCGCATTCATAATAGGCACAGGGCCAAGCCTGAACAAAATAGACATGGGCAAACTGAAGGGGCAAAAAACCATCACGTTCAACCGTGCGTATGTGGCATTTGAGGATTGGGGTTTTGACCCCACCTATTACCTTGCCATTGACGGAAATGATATCCGTTCGCTTTACAAGGACATCAACAAACTGGTCCGCAACAGCAGTATAGAAAGGTTTTTTCTTTACAAACTGACCGACAACCAAAAACACCTGCCGCATCATTTTCAGGATTTGCAGTTCAGGTCAAATGGAAATATATATGTAAAGTCGAAAAAAATATGGCTGCTGTGCGACAACAATATGGGCAACGAGTCGCACCCATTGCTGCACGATATTGAAACCGATGGCAACAACATACATACAGGCATATTGCCAAATGCGGGCTTTTTGGGACTCAAAATGCTGTACCACATGGGCTACCGCAAAATAGTGCTGCTTGGCATGGATGCACGTTACAATGATGACTTTAATTACAGGGATGTGGGCGTGGATGGTGGTGCGTACATGGCCAAAGCCAACAATGATGCAAACCATTTCAGGCCCGATTATTTTGGCACAGGCATCACGTTCGGCAAACCAAACCAGGAAACCATCATCCATATATGGAAAACATTCATGCAAACCTTGAAACCACTGTTTTATCCTGAACTGGAAATCATTTCGTGCAGCGAAGGGTCGAACATGAACGGGTTTATTGATTATGTCCCTTTTGATACGATACGATTTTAGAAAATGGAACCATCACTCGATCAAATACAAACAAGCTGGATCTCGTCGTCCAAGCATCCAATTGATGCATTGAAAGCGTTGGGGCTCGGCACATTCAGTGAATATGCAAAAGAAGCAGGGCTTGCCAATTTGATAAACGGCAAGACTATAGCCTATGTAGGCCCAGCAAGCAACATAGCTGGCAAGCAAATGGGCAAATTCATAGATGGGCATGACATAGTGATAAGGGCAGGCCAAATGGCACCATTGCCAAAAGGGGCATTTGATGACTACGGAAGCCGAACCGATATACTGGTACACAGTTTCAACCACTGGGAAATAGCCGAGGCCCAAAAACACAGCGAATACTATAAGACGTTAAAATATGTGGTATGCAGCATGGTAAGCCATGATTTCCATGTGCAGCACAATGCTTTTTTCGACAACCTGCGTAGCCATGGCATCATGGTTCACAAACCCGATGACACCTACCTCTACAAATTGTTCAACGATGTTGGCACAACCTGCAACTGCGGGTTCATGGGGCTGCTCATATTGCTCAATTACGATATAAAGAGCATATACATCACGGGCATGGATTTTTACAACATGGGCAGGTATGGCAATGTATACCGAAGCGACTACTATGACATGGTTACCGATGCAGGGAACTTCCGGCAAAACAATGAAAAACAGTTTGATGCCGCCGATGCCAGGGCAGACCTGCACAATCAGCCCCAACAGATAGCCTATTTAAAACAGTTGGCAGCCAACGATAAAAGGATATTGCTCGATGAATATTTGACGGCCAACCTTGGCGTACCTATGCAAAATAAACAAACCTACCAATGACAGGCGAACACACCCAATGGAACCTTGAAAACGGTGACCATACCCATAGGGTACGGTACAAACTGACCGAAAACAGCACCGTGCTCGATGTGGGCGGATTCCGGGGCGAATGGGCCAGCGACATATTCTCAAGGTACATGTGCAATATATTGGTATTTGAGCCGGTAAGGGAATTCCACGAATATTTGCAACAAAAATTTGAATTGAACCCAAAGATAAGGGTATTCCCATATGGTCTTGGCAAAAAGACGGAAACCGTTGACATGTACATAAACAACGACTGTAGCAGCGTATATACCGGCATGACTGCCACAAACACAGAAAAGGTGAGCATTGTTGGCATCGCGGATTGGTTTAGGGATACCAATGTTGAACATGTGGATTTAATGAAACTCAACATTGAGGGTGCCGAATTTGCCCTTATGCAGGAAATGTTCAGGCACGGCCTTCATTTGCGGGTGTCAAATATACAGGTGCAGTTCCACGGTTTTGTGCCGGATTCCACCAAATTCCGCAATGCCATACATGCCGAACTATGGAAGACACACCACCCCACCTACAATTTTCCGTTCATATGGGAAAACTGGGAAATAAACACATAGCTATACATGAACAAAACCCGGCACACAGGCAGTAAGTTGTGCAAAACTATCCGTTATCTCAAACAATTGTGTTACATACTTTTGCCTGCCTCCCGAAGTGTCGGGACGACAGGCAGGCAAAACAACCAAACCAGTAGGCAGTATTAGTAGTATTTCATACCACATACTTAATCCCATGTCCTACATCCAATAATCCAACGTCAAAAAAAATGCTAGACCTCGAAAACATACAGGAAAAATTCAACAGTACCGTTGCAAGCCCACAATGGCAACAGCTATTGGCCGATTTTGCACCGAGCCAAACCGTATTCATCATTGCCAATGGCGGTCTGTGGGCCATCGGTACCCATGCAGCAGCCGATGTGAGCCGACTTACGGACAAAAACGTAAAATCAATGGACAGTGCCTGCCTGCTCACCAGCCTGGCCAACGACTATGGCTACGACCAGTTATTTGTGAAATGGCTTGCCATGCGTCAACCAGAGGACCGGCCTGCCGATGAGCCTGCCTGTCCAGTAGACAGGGCAGGAAACGACAGGATGCTCATAGGCCTGAGCTGTAGCGGCAACAGTGCAAATATTGTAAACGCACTGGAATATGCTTCAACGAATGGATTCAAAACCGCCCTTATCAGCGGCCAACCATCGAAAAGACTTCATGCTGTCACACTGAGCGAAGTCGAAGTGCCAATAAACGAAGTATGCCTACACACCAAATATTTCCACACCTGCGAAGTGCTGACACTGATGCTGTTCTATGAACTGATACACAGCAGCGGCGGCCATTGCCCTACCATACTGGAAGAGGTAGCCAGAAAAGAACAATGAAAACCATAGCCATGATACCGGCCCGACTTGGCAGCAAGCGGGTGCCCATGAAAAACCTGCGGCTGATAAACGGGAAGCCGCTTGTATGCTACATTGCGGAGGCTGCCATTGCAGCCCAGTGCTTCGATGAAATATACATAAATAGCGAGTCGGATATATTTAAGGAAATAGCCGACCACTATAATATAAAGTTCTACAAGCGGCCAGAACACTTGGCATCAGATAATGCCACCAACGATGAGTTCATGTACGATTTTATGCTGCACCACGATACCGACCATGTGGTGCAGTTGTTGGCCACTTCCCCATTCGTGACACCTGAGCAAATAAAGGAATTTACCCAAACACTGCATCGGCCAGCCCCAAACGGGGAGAAAATAGGCACCCTTATATCGGTAAAAAATGCCCAGATAGAATGCATGTGGAAAGGCATTCCCATAAACTTTGACAAAAACGAACAGACCAAGCCCAGCCAGGACCTGCTGCCAATACATGTGTATGCCTGTGCATTGATGGGCTGGGATACCGAAATGTATATGAAATGTATGTCATTGTTCAACAGTGCATATCATGGCTGTGGTGGGCATACCGAAACCTTTGAACTTACTGGATATGCCACCGTGGACATCGACAACGAAGAAGATTTTCTGCTGGCCGAGCAGGTAGCGGCTGTTTTGGGAAAGAAACCCAACGAACCCCGGTATTATAAACCAGAGATGCTGAACTGGCACTCAGAAACGGATGTGCCATCCATACTTGCCAAAGATGGGGTGGTAGACAATGATCTTTTTGATGCAAACAATGAAATTGTATCGCTGGAAATACTGATTGCCCAAAAGCCCAAAGACAAATCGTGGAGCCATAGGCTAGTGGATACCGACAGCAATTCCATGACCGCCATTTGTCAGATGCAGGGAGAAGGAAACCGCTTGCACAAACATGATTCATGGAACGAATGGTGGTATATTTACCAAGGCAGTTGGCTGTTCACTATCGACGGGGAAGACAAGGTAGTGAAGCAAGGGGACGTTGTATTTATTGCTGCCGGCAAAATCCATAGGATAAAATCAATGCAAGACGGATCAATAAGGCTTGCAGTAAGCCGTGGCGATGTGCCACATATTTATATTAAATGAAAAATATCACAATACGATGGGAGAAAAGCAAAGGGTCTTATGTTGATGACCAGTTCACGAACACCTATTGCCTTGATCTGTTAAACCATTATTCGTCATTGCCATTGGGATACAACCATCCCATATTCAAGACAAAAGGATTTTTGAATGAAGTACAAACGGTAGTTGCACATAAAATTTCCATGCCCGTGTACAAGTGTAGCGAGTTTGAATCGTTCATGCAAGAATTCATACCATTTGCCATGAGGCAGTTCTCATATACCCATTTTACCTGCACAGGTTCACTTGCCGTTGAAGTGGCAATAAAGGCTGCTTGGTATCATACTGGCCTTAAAAATATACTCACATTCGACGAATCATTCCACGGACTGAACGGACTCGGCAACTTCACTACAAGCCGTGAACCATACCTGAACGATAGGCTTGATGGAGTGCCCAATGCCGATTGGAACATTAAGATGCCAGTAGATATAAATGCCCTTGATTTTCTGACATTGTTGAACAAACATTACCCGGCTGCCGTGCTGATAGAACCTATTCAATGCACTGCTGGGGATATATACATAAAGCCAGAAACATTGCAGATGATAGCAGAAGCCTGCCGCCAAATGAAAGTACCCCTTATTTTTGATGAGATACAGACAGGCTTTGGCAGCACTGGCAAAGTCTGGTATTTTGAGCATTTGGGCATACACCCCGATATGGTAGTATTTGGAAAGAAAGCCCAGGTAAGCGGTGTGATTATGGGTGCTAAATACGCTAAAATATTCGAGCATTTAGAAAAACTGAATGTAACCTTTAATGGCGATTTGCTTGACATGATTCGATGCAAGTATATTATCAGGGCAATAGAACAAGAAAAACTACTTCACAACATAGCCACCATGGGCAGCGTTTTTGTGGAAAGGCTAAAACAGATACCATACCTGCAAAATGTGCGTGGTATTGGCAGCCTTGTGGCGTTCGACCTGAACGACACTGAATCACGAGACCTTTTTTGTGATACACTTCGTAAAAATTCGGTGATAAGCAACCCCACTGCATCAAACAGTGTGCGGCTTCGGCTGCCACTTAATATAAAAACAGCCCATATTGACTTTGCCATTTCTGCCATTGAAAAATCAATACTCCAACTAAAAACCACATCTCCCCTAACATGATACACCTAGCTGAAGACACCATCTCGAAACAAGACATAGCCGAACTATGCAACTGGCTTGGGCAAGAGAAAGTACCCCGCCTCACCAAGGGCGAACTTACCGTGCAGTATGAAGAAGCCTATGCCAAAAGCTGTGGCCGGAAATATGCTGTGTTTGTGAATAGCGGAAGTGCCGCCAACCTCATAGCCCTATATGCACTGATAGCCGACAACTCGCTCAAAAACAAAAAAGTGGTGGTGAGTGCCCTATCATGGATTACCACTATCAGCCCCATTATCCAATTTGGGCTTGAGCCTATCCTTTGCGATATTGATATGGCCAACCTTGCGGCCAGCACCGAACACCTTGAGCAACTGTTTGAAACCGAAAAGCCTGCCTGCTTGTTCCTTGTTTCCATATTGGGCATCCCGCCCGACATGGAGCGGATAGAAATGCTTTGCCGAAAATACGATGTGATATTGCTGTGCGACAACTGCGAAAGCCAGGGAAGTTCCATTGGTAGCAAGCAATTGGAAAGTTACGGTGTGATGAGTACATGCAGCAGCTATTTTGGCCATATCACGGCTACCATTGAGGGCGGAATGATAACAACCGACGACCGCGACTATTACAATCTACTGAAAATGCTGCGAAGCCACGGCTGGGACAGGGACATAGATGCTGAATACCGTGATACCCTGCGGAGCGATTGGAATATATCCGAGTTCAACGGGCTTTACACATTCTACCATCCAGGCTTCAATGTGCGAAGCACGGAAATCAATGCGTTCCTTGGGCTGAGGCAGTTGGATAAGCTCAACGATTTTGTACATGCAAGGAACCATAACTTCGAGTTGTATCACCATCATATAAAAAACGACTACTGGAAACCAAAAGTAGGCCAAGACAGCATCATCAGCAACCTGGGCTATCCAATTATACATCTCAACAGGGATAAAATAGTGGCGGCACTGGGCAAGGCCAATGTGGAGGTGAGACCACTTGTGAGCGGCAGCATGGGGATGCAGCCATTCTGGATAAAGAAATATTGCCGAACCCCGTTGCCCAATGTATCCATTATTGACCAATTTGGGCTTTACCTGCCCAACCATCCTTCACTCACCGAGGGCGACATCATCTATGTTTCGGAAATTGTAAACGACCACCTTAACTAATGCAACCACCAACTGTTTTTTATGACCGAACCGGAGGCTACACCGGCTTCCTTGGCAATGTGATGTTCCAAACCGCTGCTGCCATTGGCATAGCCACAAAGAACAACATGCCGTACCTGTTTCCGCACAAGGATTATCTGGACATTTTTACAGGCAATATACCTCGGTGCATTCCCAGCGAAATAGCCAATCTGCCATTTCAAACAGTGGCCGAACAAGGCTTTCATTATTCCGACATTACACTTGACCCCAATGCCGATGTAAACTATAACCTTAATGGATATTTTCAAAGCCAAAAATATTGGCAGCATTGTGAAGAACTCATCCATCAGTTGTTCCAGTTCAAAGAGGACGAATACTTTATATTTGCCAAGCCCCAGGAATCACTTTATCCGGTAGTATCCATACATGTGCGAAGGGGAGATTACCTAAAGCATCCTGATAGCCACCCTACTTTGCCAGCCATTTACTATATTAATGCAGTGCAACAAATAAAGGACTTGCTTGGCAAAACGGAACTGCACTTGGCCGTATTCTCTGACGATATGGCTTGGTGCAAAGAGCATTTTACGCAAAACTCGATGGGACTCAAAAGCATCATCACGTTTATTGAAGGCCAAAACCAGGCCCAGGATTTGTGCATGATGGCCAGTGCCGACCACCATATTATTGCCAATAGCAGCTTTAGCTGGTGGGGCAGCTATCTTTCAATGTTGAATAAGAAATACAATAATGAACCCAATCCGCTGATAGTAGCACCTACCCAGGATAAATGGTTTGGGCAAGCATATAAGCACCATAATCTGTCCGACCTTTACATGGATAATTGGATATTACTATAACCCATGCCCACCTTCACCAAAATAAAGCACAAAACGTGGCAATATGCCGAGGCCGTACTGAAAATGAACGAGTATGGGGCAATGGTGGCGTATCCAGTTGGCGGCATCATGCACTGCCAAAGCATTAAACCCAAACACCTGCTGAAAATGAAGGGTGATTTTACAATAGAAACTACGCCAAGACATATACACAAAGCAAGGCTGCAAGACACCTATTTCAGCACATGGAAAAGCCTAAGCCGCAAGGCCAAAGCCAAACTGATAAAAGCCCGTGCAAGGCAGCAGTGGCAGCCCACCGCCCTGCAATGGCTGAAGACCGCCAAGCCAAAACTGCCAAGGAAAATCAAGAAACAATTGTTGAAATGAAAATCATATCCCAGCACCGCGATTTTTACGATTACCTCGAAGGTATATATGGCCAAGACCCCAAGCTGGTGCTGGACCGGCGGGAAGGCTTTGTGGTCAAGGATATTTTTGAAAAACATACCGACTTACAGGGAAGCTACTATCACACTACCTATTTCAAACTGGCCATCTGCGGCCAGATAATAGAGGGGATGGTGAAGGATGGAAAGGTATATTATTACGAAGAACTGTTGCAGATTGGGTTCAATCTGGAAAAAGACTATTATAGCCAAAAGCCCAAGTACCGCAACCACATCAATGGCGACCTTTACACCATTTCCGAAAAACCATATCAAGATACCGAAAACCTGAACAAGAAACACGATTGCCCGATACTGATGCTGAAAGCAAAAGAAAGGCATACCGGGCGGCTATATCAGGATGGGGAGCCCGATTGCCTCAAATACCCCCGACTGGCCGATTTCAAGATGGAGAAAATATACCCCGCCAAAGAACTGTGGATAATGCTGACAGACTGGCTGAGCCAACGCATCACCGCCAACGAGCCACCAGTGCCAATTGGGGACGACAAGATACGCATAGCCAGTCACGGGTTTGATGTAAAAACCAGCTTTAGGCCAAAGATGAAGTAAAACCCCACCCCCATTGAAATAATCTAAAATACAAATACCTCTTTCCCTTCCGCCAGCTGGCGGAGAGGGCAGCAAATAGTTCTGAATAGAACAATGCTGACGGGAGGGGTTAAAACCATGAAAGCCCGCCACCAACGCATCCTCTCCGCACTCCGCACCGCCATGGCCAACGGCTTTGAGCCAGATATGGGCGATACCTTTGGCGGGGTGGTGGCCCAGGCCAATGCCTACCTGCATGTGGCACTGAGCGGATCAGAAGTGCCCGCCAACCTGCGTGGGCTGGAGGTGGTGCCATACTACAATGGACAAACCACCGCAGTAATGGACTTCTACGTGAAGAACCAAGACAGCCACTTGGTATTTACCGGCACCCGGCAGGAGTGTGATGCCTTTGTGGCCACGTATAGGTAGTACAAATTATATTTATCTTATTGCCAAATAGATAGGCTTTTATTCACAAATAAATTTGGATGATGGAAGGCTGCGTATGTAATCTTGTGCTGCATAGAAAAACTTTTGCGAGGGAAATTCGTAAATTTGATAATTATAAACTAAAACCTTATGGTGTAGAGGCAACCAAACAACGATTATGGCAAAAGAAAAAACAAAAACAGGAAAATTGAGAAAACCGTATTATGAGTTATCTGATGCAGTTTGGGGGTTTAAAGATGTAGTAGTTGGTACTGATGCAAGATTAAAAGGGTTGGCAAAGAAAATGGCTGATTTGCAACACGAAATTTACAGACATTTAGAGTCTCATTACATTTGGGATTAACTGTTATTGGGTGGGTGTAGGTTCGCTTACACTGCCCATAACGTATATCGGCTAAACGCAGTATTTAAAAACTTTTACCAAAAATGACCACCCAAACCAGACCATCCATCAACACCATCATCAAATCACCCAAAGCTGCACTAGCAGTCTACTTTGGCTTTGCCACCATGGGCGACCTCGACGACCACCAGTACCGCAAAGGCCGGTTCACCAAGAACGTGTGGACTTTTGGCCTCAATGCCGACCTATATTGTGCTGCTAAGGCCCAATGCGAAAAATGGGATGCCCAGCCCCTGCCACAAACCCGTGCTGGACGAGACTTGCCCCTAAAATGGGCAAAGCTGAGTGACACCAAGGCTAAGGCAATACAAGACCTTCACGGCTACGAAATATTCAAGTGCGTGGGGGTGATGTGACCCCTTTGCGGGTTGGGCGAAAGTGTCAATTAAATGACAAAGGGAAACCAAATGTTGCATTTGACAATTTAAAAGTTTGAAGAAGCAAAAATTAAAAAAACAGGACAAGGATGACCATTTACTGCTGCGGCCAATACGGATTCGACATATACGACAACGATGGCTGGCTGTACAGTTGCCTACAGGGGTTGGTCAATTTCAAGCGGGTAGGCAAAATGAAGGAATACACCGGTAGCGGCTACCCCTGGCGGAAACCCCCAAAGGGTGTGTGCATCAAGATACGCGAGAAAATAAACATGATAAAGGCCATAGATGAAAGCAACAGGATTAAAATTGATTTGTGAACGTGCAGATGGAGAAATGTTGAATTATTTGGGTAGTAGTATTGCCCATAACGTTTGCGGCTTTGCGATGGCAAGGGATTAGAAGCACTAAACTTTAAATTAAGTACAAATGATTGATAGAAATACAAATGTTCAAATAACCGATGAAGCCCTTGCTTTTGCAAAACCGATGTTAGGCGAAGGGGCGGTTATTGG
>SHWZ01000059.1 GCA_009693575.1 Flavobacteriaceae bacterium
ATGGAACTATACCAATTATTATGTTTGTAATATATAAAATTTTGAAAAAAACTAGCCAATAATGAAGTTTTTGTTTGTGGCTGGGTGGAGCTCAAATCGCAGACAAAATTATACAATTCTATGAAGAAAATCATACAAGACCAAACTATAAGTTTCGACACTCATCAGGCTGGAGATGGACAAGAAACAAATATTGCAAAAGTGGTTGGCAAATACGCCAGACCACAGGTATTGTGTGCTCGAGAGTGGTAACCCCCTTACTTTTACTTTACTTTAGCACTACCGCTTTCACTGCATCCAAAATGGCAAAACATTCTTCGCTGCTGTTGGCTTCAGAGTATATGCGTAGCACAGGTTCGGTGCCGCTTGCCCGCATCATCACCCAACTGCTGTCGCTCAGGTGAAACTTGAAGCCATCGGTGTCGTCCATGCTCTGCACGGTATATATGCCGAAGGTTTTGTAAGCACCACTTTTACAATTGGCAATTATCTGTTGTTTCAGGGTTTCCTCCACATGTTCATCGTATCGCTCCACCGCAAAACTTCCTACCAAGGCATATATTTCTTCAATCAGTTCATCGAGGCTTTTGCCGCTTTTGGCCATCATTTCCCAAATGGTGAGGCCTATCCATATACCGTCACGCTCGGGCAGGTGTCCTTTTATAGCGATGCCCCCGCTTTCCTCACCTCCCACAAGAGAATCTCCAGCAACCATCAGTTCGCAGATATACTTAAAGCCAATCTTGGTGGTGGTTGATTTCAATCCATACAATTCGCACAATTTATCTATGCGGCTACAGCAACTGAAACTCTTCATCACCTCACCGGTCATGCCTTTATTTTTGTTCAAATAATGTATAAGCAACAGGATGATATGGTGGCTGTCCACAAATTTGCCAGTGGCATTGTAAAGCCCTACTCTGTCTGCATCTCCGTCGGTAGCCAAGCCACAATCTATATCTTCTGAAACACGGATAAGTTCACTTAGTTCTTGCAGGTTTTTATGGATGGGTTCGGGAGCTTGTCCGTCAAATCCGGGATTCCAATCGCAGTGCAGAAAAGTAATGTCATCAAAAAGCCTACGCATCACATTTTGGCCTGAACCATACATGGCATCGTAGGCAAACTGCAAGCCGCTGTTGCGAATGGCATCCAAATCAAAGTTGGCCTGCACATGCTCACAATACATGGTTTCCAAGTCCACTATTTCTACTTTTCCATTCGTCAATAAAACATCTATGCTTTCATAGTTGCCGATAGTTTTTTCTGGTATCAGATTTTCCACCTCGGCTACAAAGTCGGGGGTAGAAGGCCCGCCGTAAGGCCCTTTCAATTTATATCCATTGTACGAAGCCGGGTTGTGACTTGCTGTGATAATTATGCCTTGGTCGGCACTCAATCGCACGGTGCCCAGTGAAATCATCGGTGTGGAGCAAATGCCTCGACACAAATATACTTTGATACCATTGGCAGCCATTACGCTTGCAGTAGCTTCTGCAAACAACTCCCCACCAAATCGGCAGTCGTGGCCAAGCACTACTGCTGGGTTGGGTTTGTCTTGCAGCAGCCTTTTGGCCGTGCCTTCCGCCACTCGCATCACATTATCCACCGTGAAGTCGTCAGCTATGATAGCCCTCCAGCCATCTGTTCCAAATTTAATCTCTGCCATGATTGTTTTTTCTAAAAAGGAAGGCAAAAGTAAGTAGGGATTTTTGTGGGAAGGTTTCGGAAATGTATTCAAATCATAAGATTGGATAAATTGAATCAAGAAAGTTGTACTTGCAATTGAATGATAAAACAATTTTTTATAACTAATTTTAGCTCAAAAAAAAGTCCCCACAATTTGCAGGGACTTTTCCGTGGTACCGGCTGGAATCGAACCAGCGACACAAGGATTTTCAGTCCTTTGCTCTACCAACTGAGCTACGGTACCTTTTCGTAAAAAGGACTGCAAAAGTAAGGGAATTGTTATTTTGGGCACAAACCGTTTTTTATTTGCAGTCTCAAATGCAGCCCCAACTTCGTTTTTCGCATATCAACAATCTCACCGAAGCCCGCTTCGCATCAGCCGCTGGAGCCCACTGGATAGGTTTTTGCTTCGACAAGTGTCATTTGCAATACATCAATCCACTGAAGGCAAAAGAAATCATGGACTGGCTGGTTGGCCCCGCCTATTTTGGCATTTTTGATGGGCATGATGCGGAGGAGATGAAAGGTATTTGTGGCATGATTGGTCTGAAAGGAATCCAGATGCCTCTAAAATTTGTCAATGCTGAAAGGGAAAACTTAGGACTTGATTTGTGCATCGAGGCCAACCTTCAAAACATTACCTCGGAAGAAAAAGAGTGGTTGCTGGCAAATGACATTGCTATTTGTCTGAATGGGCAATTCGAAGAATCGGAAGTAAATTTTATAGAAAAACTTTCGCCCCGCTTATGGTGGGGATTGGATTCAGGAGATATGAAAACTGTTTTAAAACGATTCAATCAAATGGGTATAAACATAGAGGGTAGCAACGAAGAAAAGCCTGGTTTGTTTGATTTGAGCCGCGTGCAAGAGTTGTTGGACATGCTAGAGGAAGGTTGATGTTTTTGCAACGGCAAAGACAGGCAATAATTAGCTATCCTTATCTTTGTGCCCAATGCAAGAAGAAGGCAAACAACTACTCACGCTTGACGATTTTAAACAAAGCGTACTGAACGACTATCGTGTGGCTTACGAAAGCCGCCAAGCCAGTCTTCTTGGCCGCCAAGAAGTGCTGACAGGAAAGGCTAAGTTTGGTATATTCGGTGATGGAAAAGAAGTAGCACAACTTGCCATGGCCAAAGTATTTCAGAATGGCGATTTTCGCAGTGGCTATTACCGTGATCAGACATTTATGTTTGCCATCGGTGAGCTTACTATCCAGCAATTTTTCGCACAGCTATATGCAGATCCATCGGTAGAGGCCGACCCCAGCAGTGCCGGACGTAGCATGAATGGGCATTTTGGCACACGTTTCCTAGATGAATCTGGCAACTGGACTGATTTGACTTCCTCAAAAAATTCTACTTCTGATATATCTCCTACAGCTTCGCAAATGAGCCGAGTAGTGGGCTTAGGATATGCCAGTAAATTATTTAGAGAGAATAAAAATCTGCAACACCTCACACAATTCAGCAACAACGGAAACGAAGTAGCATTTGCCACCATTGGCAATGCTAGCACTAGCGAAGGTGGATTCTGGGAAGCAGTGAACGCAATTGGTGTTTTGCAAGTGCCTGTAGTGATAAGTGTGTGGGACGATGGTTACGGTATATCTGTTCCTGCAAAATATCAAACCACTAAAGAAAATATTTCGGAGATACTCAAAGGATTTCAGCGTGACGAAAACGGTGAGGGGTATAATATCTATCGTGTGAAAGGCTGGGACTATGCCGAACTTTGCCGAGTGTATGAAGAGGCTTCCCGCTTAGCCCGCGAGCAACACATACCCGCCATAGTGCATGTGCAGGGAATGACCCAACCTCAAGGACACAGCACATCGGGTAGCCACGAAAGATATAAAAGTAAGGAACGTCTGCAATGGGAACATGACTGGGATTGTGTCAAAAAAATGCGTGACTGGATGGTGAATACTTCTTTGGCTACCACCGAAGAATTAGATGGTATTGAGTTAGAATCAATTTCAACTGTAAAACAACAACAAAAAGCTGCCTGGGTTTCTTTTCTTAGTGGCATCAAAGGAGATGTCGCCTATACCTGCGAAATATTGGAAGTGGTGACAGCTGAAAGCATTAATGGTGACGAAGTTTCAGCCATTTCCGATGAACTGAAAGCTATTATTGAACCTTTCCGAAGAGATGTTTATGTGGCAATCCATAAGGTGTTGCGGCTCACGGTTAGTGAAAGTCTATTTTCAAAAGCATCGCTGGTCAACTTGCTCAAAAAATTTGATAACGAAAATGCTGAAAGATATAATTCTACCCTCTACAGCGAAGGCGAACAATCTGCTTTGAAGGTGAGGGAAGTGAAACCAATCTACCTTGATGGAAGCAAAATGATGGATGGTCGGGAAGTGCTTCAGTCTTGTTTCGATAAGGCTTTGCAACGTATGCCTGAAGTGTTTGCAATTGGTGAAGATGTTGGTAAAATTGGTGATGTAAACCAAGGCTTTGCCGGACTGCAAGAAAAGTATGGAGAGCTGAGGGTAAGTGATACAGGTATTCGTGAATGGACAATCGCTGGGCAAGGCATCGGGGCTGCCATGCGAGGACTTAGACCTATTGTAGAGATACAGTATCTTGATTATTTTCTATATGCAATACAGATTTTAAGCGATGATGTGGCCACCCTACAATATAGAACTAAAGGCGGCCAAAAATGCCCTCTGATTGTACGTTCACGAGGCCATAGGCTTGAAGGGATCTGGCACAGTGGCTCACCAATGGGCATGATTACACACGCTCTCCGAGGTATGTATGTATGCGTTCCTCGCAACATGACTCAGGCAGCAGGATTTTACAATACGCTTCTTCAAAGTGATGAGCCAGCCTTGGTGGTTGAATGCCTAAATGGATACCGCAGTAAGGAAAAACTTCCTGAGAATATTGGTGAAATGACAGTGCCATTAGGTGTGCCAGAGGTAATTAATCCGGGTTCAGATCTTACGCTAGTCACTTATGGCTCTTGCTGCCGTGTGGCTCTTGCTGCTGCAAAACTGCTGGAGCAATGCGGCATCTATATAGAGATAATAGATGTGCAGACTTTATTGCCTTTCGATATACATCATTACATTCTTGAGTCGCTGAAAAAGACTGGCCAAATTGCCTTTTTTGACGAGGATGTTCCTGGGGGAGCTACTTCCTACATGATGCAACAAGTGCTGGAAAATCAAGGCGGCTACCGCTGGCTGGATGCACCGCCAATCACCATTACCGCCAAGCCTCACCGACCTGCTTACGGCAGCGATGGGGATTATTTCTCTAAGCCCCAAGTTGAGGAGGTATTTGAGAAACTATATGCAATGATGGTGGATTATGCTCCGAGTGAATTTAAGCCTTTGAGATAAACTCAGATGGACTGAATTTTTTGAACAGATTCATTATACTCCTTCACCATTTCTTCTATCACTTCTTTTGTGTAAACAATGTGTCGTATTTGTGCAGTGGCCTGACCTATTTCCAGTTCTCCTTCGTCTAAGTCCCCCTCAAAAATTCCTAGTTTTGCACGGCCTTTCCCAAGCAGTTGCTCTAATTGTTCTTTGCTGCCGTTTTGCTCTTCCAAGGCTTTTACCTCCTCATAAAATTTATTCTTGATAAGCCGCACAGGAGTCAGTTGTTTTAAAGTCAAAACTGTAGCTCCATCAGTCGAAGTAATGCATGCTTCCTTATACTTTTGATGAGCGGAAGATTCATGGGTGAGGGCAAAACGAGTGCCTACTTGAACCCCATCTGCACCCAAGGCTATTGCGGCCAACATGCTGCGTCCACTGGCTATTCCTCCAGCGGCAATCACAGGTATTTTTACTGCTCCTTTTATCAGTGGAATCAATACCATCGTTGTGGTTTCTTCCCGTCCATTGTGCCCACCCGCTTCAAAGCCTTCAGTAACTAGTGCATCCACGCCCGCCTCCTCAGCTTTTAGGGCAAATTTTACATTGGAAACTACATGTACAACGGTTATTCCATTTCCTTTCAGGAAGGTTGTCCATGTAGTTGGATTGCCCGCTGAAGTAAATACTATTTTTACTCCTTCGTCCACAATGATGGCCATGATTTTGTCAATCTCCGGATATAATAAAGGTACATTTACACCAAAAGGTTTGCCGGTAGCTGCCTTGCATTTTTGGATATGCTCACGCAAGGTTTCGGGGTACATACTGCCTGCTCCGATGAGTCCAAGGCCGCCTGCATTGCTCACGGCCGATGCAAGCCTCCAGCCACTTACCCATATCATCCCAGCTTGGATAATAGGGTAGCGAATGCCGAATAAGGTTGTAATTAAGTTGTGAGTTGCGGGATGTGGGGTTAGAGAGTCCAAGGGGTATAAATAAATAAACTCAGCAATTATTCTTGATAAAATCAATAAGCAATCTGACACCTACACCTGTTCCGTTTTTGCCACGGTAGCTGTCAGTAGTATTGATGTACGCTGGCCCAGCAATGTCGAAGTGCATCCAGGGATAATCAATATAGTATTCGAGAAATTTTCCAGCTGTGATAGCTCCGGCAACTGGCCCACCTATATTTTTCATGTCGGCTAGGTCCGATTTTAGCAAGTCTTTGTACTCATCCCAGAATGGAAATTCCACCAAGCGTTCATATACATTCAAGCCACTGCTTTTCAATTTTTCTTTTTGTCCTTCAGATGCTGTTCCCATCGTCACAATACCGAATGCACCAATTGCTGCCGCCGCCGCTCCCGTAAGTGTGGCAAAGTCTAACACCAATTCGGGCTTATATCTTTTGGCATAATGCAGGGCATCGGCAAGTATCATCCGTCCTTCGGCATCGGCGTTCAGCATTTCAACTGTTTTCCCGCTCATCATGCTTATGACATCACCAGGCACGTAAGCGTTTTCTCCAGGGCGATTGTCAGTAGCTGGAACCAAAGCAACCACATGGTATGGCAAATTCATTTTGGCAATAGCATACATGGTGCATCCAACCGCAGCGGCTCCTGCCATGTCACACTTCATGCTATCCATACTGTTGGGTGTAGGTTTTAGGCTAAGGCCCCCTGTATCATACACCACGCCTTTGCCTATAAGCACCAGTGGATTTTTGTTCTTGGGCTTAGTGGGTTTGTATTCCATCACCGTGAAAGTTGGTGGCTCAATACTTCCTAAGTTTACAGACAGCAATCCACCCATTTTTAGGCTTTTTATTTTGGTCTTATTAAATACTTCCACTGCGAACCCTGCCTTCTTGCCCATCTCAGCAAACTGTTTTGAAAGCTCGGTAGCTGTAAGGTAGCTTTGTGGCTCGTTAACAAGTGTGCGGGCTATGCAAGTAGCTTCTATAGTAGTGTTTAGGTGATCTATTTCCTTTTGCGAAACAGCACTACAAAGCAATTCTATTTTTGTGAAACTATTTGACACTTTTTTTGCGTCTTCTTTATATTTTAAAAACTGATAGCCACCCAATGCCATTCCTTCAGCTAATCCTAATGCATCAGCCTTTCCATCTTTTTGGGCGGCAATAGTCACCGCAGTTTTCTTGTGGCTATTCAGGCTAACGTTGATGGTATGACCGGCTTTTCGGCAGGCTTCCATCCGTGTCGAGCCTGTCTTTTTGGAGTCAATGCACAACACATACACTACTTCGTCTACTTGCTGCACAGCCACAATTTCTTTCTCGTCCTTGAGTTTGCTTTCAATATATTTTACTTCACGAGGATTAAAGCCAAACGAAGCCCAGTCTGTACTGTGTCCGGCTATAATAACCGACGGATTTTTCTTTGAATCTTTCTTTACAAGCGAGATGCTTGGTGCGTTGTAGGTAACCATAATTTTATTTGTTGTTTGAAGGTGGCAAATATACCGCTTCCCCAAGTTCGTCTCCCAATAATGTGATTGAACAGATATGCTTTTGAGCAGTCAACTTAACCCCTTTTTTACGTATTCGAAACCTATTCCTTCACAAGTTTGCCTGCAAATGTTCGCCCGCTCGATTCAGTTATGCGAAAAATGAAGATGCCTTTTGGCAAGTAAGATAAGTCAACAGACTTTTGACTTATGCCTTCTTCTATATGTTCGGCAAAAAGCGGCCTACCCCACACATCGAATAGCTGGATGGTAGCAGCGTTAGTGATACCACTTCTTAGTATGTTTAGGGCATTGTGTGTAGGATTAGGAAAGAATGAGTAATCAGTAGGATAAATATAGTCAGCCCTGATAAGCCCTGTAATCTGTTTCACACTATCAGGGAATTGATTCACTGAACCATAAAAATTTAGACCACCACGTGAGTTGCCAATCATAAAATCGGGGTATGTGTCACCATCCAAGTCTACTACTGCTGGCCGAGTCAAACTTCCAAAGTCTTTGGCTTCACCACGATTTGAGCCATAATTGTAAAACACGGAGTCCATTTCGGGAGGGTAAGACTTAATGTAATTTTTGTAATCAGAAAAAACCCGAAGAGTTCCATTTAATGCACCTACTGCAAGGTCGGGCTTTCCATCATTGTCGAAGTCGGCAACTGCTGGAGCTGCATAGCCTTCGCTTACTTTAACATATTGATTCCCATCAAAAAAACTATCGGATACATTTATCATGCAAATGCTATCTGCAATCCAAGTAAATAGTGGATTTGTTCCACCAGTGTTTCTATAATATGAAATAGTACCATTGGATCGGCCGATAAGCAAGTCGGGAAGCGTGTCTCCATCAACCAAAGCAATAGTGGGAGCTGCATAGTTGCCAAAGTCCAAACTGTCTAAGAAGTCTGAAACATGTGATAGGCCAGGGCCATTACCTTTCCAGAAGCCAAGCTGGCCGTCGTTACTTCCATATAATAAATCCGCTTGGCCATCCTTATCAATATCTGCAAAAACAGGCATCAGCCAACGTAATTTTTTTGAGGCAAGACCGAGTAGATTAGTATCGGCCAAGCTATAAGTAGGGGTAGTGTCGGTGCCACTGTTTTTGAAAACATACAAGGTATAAGCAGAGTCCCAGGTTTTTGTCATGTCTCCCCCGGAGGCTACAAGTAAGTCTTTATCGCCATCTTTATCGTAGTCATAAAAACAGGGAGATGATTGGCTTCCAAGGTCTATCGTCTGGCTTTCAAGCTCTGTATTATTTACATATTGGAAATCAGGTTTGTTGTTCAAACCATGATTTTTGTAATACAAAATCTGGTCTTTGTTTTTGCTATTTCTCGGATCTTGAGGGGACACCATCAGGTCTTTTACGCCGTCGTTGTCATAGTCCAAATAAAACGCCCCAGCCCAGTTATGCACCTTAGCTGGCAAAGTGTTTCTTGGGAAAATGGAGTCGTAAGAAATAATAGTGTCCCATTTCCAACCATATTCCTGCTTGCCATTTTTCATGATAATCAAATTATCATAACTGGCATCTCCGTGTATCAATTCAAGGTCACCATCTCCGTCCATATCCAAATGAAGGAACGAAGAATTGTAATGCCGGTTTGAGGAGCGGTAATTTTTCAAGCACACACGACCCAGAATGGCATTGTTGCCCCATCCAATCTCCATTGCACCCCAGCAAGCATCGGCAAACTTAAAGGCAATGCTGTCCTTAGGTAAATTGTCATCCACCTGAACATTTTGATAATAATCGATATATCCACCAAGGATATTTAGACATGCCATATCTATATCCCCATCTCCATCCATGTCTACCACCGAGGGAATATTATTGCCATCACTATACACATTGAAATCTTGAAACACCCCATCCGGAAAGGTTAAAATCGTCTCCACAACTTTTGTAAATTTTGGCTTTGCTGGGGTTCCTATATTCTTATACACGTCTACGTTGCTATAATTGCCAGCCCAAATATCCATGAGCCCATCACGGTTGTAATCAACCAAGGTAGCCCAGTTTTGGAGCTCAGGGAAAAGATATTCGTATTCGGGGCGGTGTATGTATTTGCCTTTTCCTTTACGAATGTAGGTGAGTAGTTTACGACCTTCTCTGTCCAGAATAAGCAAATCAGAATTACCATCACCGTTTATGTCCATGCTCATCAATTGGGGTGAAGTAAGTCCACCGGAGAAAGCAGAATTGAGCGTGTCTCCAACCGAATTCAAAAATAGCGGGATGTTGTTTGGGTAAAAGCTTTGGGCAAAAGTGACCGCCGAAATAGAGAGAAATCCTAGAAAAGTAAATAGTTTTTTCATTGTGTTAACCCACAGTGTTTGTTTATTTGTAGCTTAATTTTTAACACCAAACTCGACAATTAGATGACAAAGGACGGGCTTGAAGACCTTTACCAGAAATTTTTATCCTGTGGTGTCATCTCCACAGATACACGAAACTTGCCCAAAGGTTGCCTGTACCTTTCGCTTAAAGGAATTAATTTTAATGGGAATACATTTGCTGATCAAGCCCTAAATGATGGAGCGGCCTATGTTGTGGTGGATGAAGTCACTTTCGCAATCAGCGAAAAACATATTTTGGTTAAGGATGGATTAAAGACTTTGCAGGCATTGGCCAGTCGACATCGTGAGTCTTTCAATATACCGGTGCTTGGAATAACTGGGAGTAATGGAAAAACTACAACCAAGGAACTGCTGGCAGCTGTTCTTACTAAGCATTTTAAGACTCACGTAACCAAGGGAAACCTTAATAACCATATTGGAGTACCACTGACCATACTTTCAATGCCTGTAGATACGGAAGTGGCAGTAATAGAAATGGGAGCTAACCACATAGGCGACAATGAAGAGCTCTGTGATATTTTCAATCCAAATCTTGGGTTAATAACAAACATTGGGAAGGAGCACCTTGAGGGCTTTGGTGACCTAGAAGGTGTGGCGTTGGGAAATAGTGAACTGTATGCTCATATACTTGCAAATGACGGGAAGGCGTTTGTAAATGTAAACGACGAAATACTCATGAGGATGGCTGCACGATTAAAATATGTGGTGAGTTATGCAGTAGATAGTGATGCTGATTACTCGGCTATTTCTATTCGCCTTAATCCAGATATTCTTCTTGAAAAAATCGGGCATTATAAAGTGCAATCTCACTTATTTGGCAGGTACAATGCCGACAATGTGATGGCCGCGGTTGCCATATCGTCGCACCTTGGTGTGCCTGTTGAAAAAATACAGGCTGGAATTGCCGAATATATACCTAGCAATAACCGATCGCAAGTGGTCGAACATGGCAGCAATACGATAATAGTTGACTGCTATAATGCTAACCCAAGTAGTATGGAGGTGGCAATAAAGAACTTTTGCACCATTGACACCGACAAACAGAAAATACTTATTTTAGGAGACATGTTTGAGATGGGGGAACATGAAGCCCAAGAACATGAGTTAATTGCTCATCTGGCCAATAGCCTAAACCCAATCAAAACAATTCTTTGCGGCAAAGCATTTGAAGCAGCAGCCAAGGGGCACAGTATCGATTGGTATCCAACCACACAAGATCTAAAAAGTCAGTTGAAAACAAACCCCATTTCCAATAGCATCATACTTCTCAAGGGCTCACGCGGAATGAAGATGGAGTCTCTGCTGGATTCAATCTAGGATTTTAAAGATTCTAAAATAAAGTATAAATAAATGGAGTAACCGCACTGGCATAGTTAAACACAATAAGAAAGCCGCCCAATTGGACGGCTTTCTTATTATTATCAATAGGTATCTGCCGAATCAACTATTCGCTAGTTCAACAAATAAGCGTTCAATTATTAACCTTCCTTAGGCAACAGCACCTTGCGGCTCAGTCGGTATTTGCCAGTCTTAGGGTCAACTTCGATGAGTTTCACCCTCACTTCGTCGCCAATGGCAAGCACACCTTCCACGGTTTCAAGGCGTTTCCAAGATATTTCGCTAATATGCAGCAAGCCGTCTTTACCAGGCAGGAATTCTACAAATGCCCCGAAAGGCTGAATGTTTCGCACCTTGCCTACATACTCCTCGCCTACTACTGGCTTAGCTGCAACTCCATTCACAAAGTTCTTCACCATGTCCATGCCTTCGCCGTTGGTAGCCATTATTTCCACATAACCTTTACCTCCTTCTTCGGTAATGCTAATGGTGGTGCCGCTGTCTTTCTGCAGTTGCTGTATCACCTTTCCGCCTGGGCCTATGATGGCTCCAATGAATTCGGTATCTATTACCAACGTTTCGATGCGTGGTGCATGTGGTTTGTACTCGCTATTTGGTTTCGCAATGGTTTCATTCATTTTGCCCAAAATATGCAGACGGCCTTCTTTGCTTTGCTCCAATGCCTTTGCAAGCACATCCCATTTCAAGCCGTTCACTTTCAAATCCATTTGGCAGGCCACGATGCCTTTCTCAGTACCACATACTTTGAAGTCCATATCGCCCAAGTGGTCTTCGTCGCCCAAAATGTCACTCAACACCGCATAGCGGCCAGTTTTTTCGTCCGAAATCATGCCCATGGCAATACCCGAAACAGCACTTTTCATTTTGATACCTGCATCAAACATAGCCATGCTGCTGGCACACACTGTAGCCATGCTCGATGAGCCGTTAGACTCAAGCACGTCGCTTACAATACGGATGGTGTATGGGTTCAAATCTTTGCCCGGCATGGCTTTGCGGATAGCACGAAGTGCCAAGTTGCCGTGGCCTATTTCGCGACGGCTTGAAGCACGGTTGGGGCGGGCTTCACCGGTAGAGAATGCTGGGAAATTGTAGTGCAACATGAACTTGGCGTGGCCATGGTTCAGTGGGCTGTCGAGCAGTTGCTCATCCAGTTTAGAGCCCAAGGTTACCGAAGTAAGAGACTGGGTTTCGCCACGGGTGAACAATGCCGAACCGTGTGGGCTTGGCAAAGGTGAAACCTCGCACCAGATAGGGCG
>SHWZ01000060.1 GCA_009693575.1 Flavobacteriaceae bacterium
TGGAATAAAAAGGTAGAGGTTGGGAATGAGATAACAGAGGGCAAAGCACTTTCTATTAAATTGTAGTAATATTGCTGAAATTTAAACAATCAAAACAACATGAAAAAAGCAAATTTAAAAACAGCAATGACCTTATTTGTAATTTCCTTATTATCGAGTTGTGCAATGCACCAAGGTTATATGGTTAATTCAGCAGCACTAAGCAGTAATAATTTTACATATGTATATAAAGACTTGAAAGGAACAGCTATGGTGACTTATGTATTTGGCATCTTCGGTGGCCTGGACAAAATGGCATTAGTTAATGCTGCTAAAAAGGACTTATTATCAAAGTCTCCTCTAAGGGACAATCAAGCATTAGTAAACCTTACAGTAAATTGGAAAGCCACTTTTGTGCTTCCTTTCGCAATTACAAACAGGTGTACTGTAACCGCTGACATAGTTGAATTTAGAAAAGTATATTAGATGGAAATGATTTCCAAATGCCCAACAAATGCTCAATTGATGTATGCAACCGAGTAATATTTGCATATTAGGGGGGTAGGGGTTAATACTCTAACCAAAAGGCTACCTGTAACCGTTGCTTTTAGAAGAACGTACACGTTGCCATAATTGAAATAGGGGTATCAAATAGTATTGCCCCGGCTCAGTTACTTTTGTGAACTGATAAGGATAATTACCAAATCTGAATGCAAGTTGGAAAGTAATAAAATCTGAGTTGGAAAGTAACTAACCTGTAAGAGTTTGTTGCTAATTGTAGGTTTATTGAAAGGTCAATACTTGGCCTTCCTTACTCTATCAAGGTTTAAGGGAAACTACTTCACATTTTGTATCGAAAAGTATCATTTGTACACTCTTTTCAAAAAAGTAACCGAGGAATTGCTTTCAAACTTTGTTTCACCAATGTTTCACCTAATATTATTAATTTAGCATAAAATACTAAATTACAGAGATTAACGAATATTCGATACAATCCCTCATTCTCCGCAATCAACTTCTTACGCCAGAATACTATTTTGCAAATAGTGGTTGAAACAGTCCTGATATCGGGAGAGCACTTGACCCTCAAAATCATTTCTTAATCACTTTTTCAGAGAGCACCTTCCCATCAATATTGATCACCAAAAGGTAAGTCCCTTTGGCAAGTGTCGCAAGGTTGATAGTCTTGTTGAAATAATCAGTCTTGAGATTTTTCTCAGTAATTGTTTCCATCCTTTTTCCATCCAATGAATACATCACTATTTCTAGGTTTTCTTTCGATTTCATCTTTACCGAAATAGTCAGCTCATCTTGGGTGGGATTTGGGAATACAATATACGAAATCTCATTAGGTGCACCATTCAGTTTAATACCCGAACGTACCTTTTCCATTTTCCAGGTGATGGTGTAAATATGCTTTGTGAAATGATTGGCTGAACGTAGCAGGAGCCCAGTGTCAAGCACTCCTACGCCAACGGTGTGTTGTCCATTGGCCAGCTGACTTGGATATATGTCTATGTGGTCGGCTTGTGGGTCGTTGGTATACACAGCTCCATCAAGATACCAGAAAGTTTTCAAGGTGTTTGGCACGGGTCTAATTAATGAATCAAGCTTAAAATAAAGAGCCCCATGGTCAGCCTGAAACTGCAAACTGTCAGGCGAATACCTGACTATTGGACTCATAAGTTCATGAATTTTTTCGATGATAGCTTCGGAGCATACACTGCAGTATGGTTTGCCTAAAAACTGCATCTTACAACTGTTATGTGGCTTGTGCCAATTTGGGTCTTGTGCGAAAGGATAATTGCCTACCCCATTACTACTTATCCATTTGTTCCAACGCACCAATGAATTGTTGGTTTCAGCAGTCATGTTTGGCCATTCAGCAGCATAGAATGACGACACCCAATATTCGTCAGCTAGCCCACCAAATGAGTGACCAATTTCGTGGGCAAATAGTTCTCCGCTGTTTTTGTCACGGGTTAAGGTGGCAAAATTTTTGGCAAAGCCACCATAGTAAGGACTGTTCACTAGCATCACTGCGATGTCGTATTGAGGAAAATTGGCAGCCAATACTGAGGCAATCTTAGCTTGATTTTGTGCATAGATGCCACGATGGGCACCACCATAATCAAAGGTGCTGCCGAAGTAATTGTCGGAGTCAGAAACAGGAACTAACGGACTGGCATTGGCACAGTCGGCAGCTGTATTTGGGTGCTTAGCTCCTGATTCATTCGAAACAACTTCTACTGCAAATATATTGAAATAATTTATGTATTCTTTCCAAGGTGTTTGTCCAAAAAGTGACTTTTGCAATTCACCCACATGAAGCTTGAACGAGTCTTGCTGAGCGGCCGTGTAGCCATCACCCAGAAATACCATATTGATGAATTTTTTGCAGTTGCCATTATACTGCAAAGTATCCACTTTGAAAACTTGTGCATTGATTGTAAAACCAAGCAACCCAAAGAAAAAAGACAATCTAAATCTCATTAGTTCTCTATTATTATGCTAAAAAAAAATGGAGTAGGTTTTCCATTTATGGTTTCGCTGACATGAATTTCTTTTTGTCCTTCGGGCAATACTATTCTTACAAATACTTCAGCACGGTCAAGTGTTACATTTTTTGATTCAAGTGTAGTAGTCTCTATCAGTTCCAGTTGCTGGTATAGTGGATGTTGCACAGATTGTGAATCAAGCAGCTTTCCATTCATGAAAGCCTTCATAGATAAATAGTTACCGCTATTAACCACCTGCAAAGGTTCTTTTAGCGAAGTTGGCTGCAACTTGATAGTTTGTACAGAACTTATTGTAGAATTGCTAAGTCTATCCTTTTTTATTTCCATTGACACAAAATACAAAAATTTTGGAGCATCCTCTACCTTGGGTTTAATTTGGAGGTTCTTGTTAGTAGTGCACGATACAAAAATTGTGGCAAGGATCAACAATTTTAATTTGGGGATGGTTTTCATCATTTGCAAAGTTAAGGTCAATCAAGCTGGAGCACCTTTTTTCGAATATTATTTAGCAAGAATTGACACAGAATATACAAAAAAAGCCGCCCATTGATGGACGGCTTTTTAATAATAGCTTTTTTATTTTACCAATTCAATCCTGTTCACAAAGTTGCGGTTGCCACTTTGCACCTGTATAATGTATAGCCCTTGTGGGTAGTTGCTCAAATCAATGCTATGAATTCCATTAGTTGCTTTCAAAGCTTCTGTATAAATCCGTTTACCACTCATGTCACTAAGGGTTATCAGTGTGGTTTCGCTGGTATTCAAGTCGACCATTACCTGCCCATTCGTTGGATTAGGATATATGTTCAACCGCTCCATACTCACACCAGAAATGCCATTGTTGCTAAAGCTGAACAGAGGCGACTCGCCCTTGCAGCCATTGGCATCTGATACCACCACCTTGTAGAAACCAGTACTCCATCCATAGATGAATTGAGTATTACCAACAACTGTTGAATTGTTCAAATACCAAGTATACGAAGTGCCACTAATGCTGCTTGCAAGGTTATTCCCATTTTGTACAATTGATGGGACAGCTGCGGCTGGAAATAGTGTTACCACCACATTGGGAGATTGGTAGCTGCATGTGCTGAGTGAAATAACGCATGAGTAATTCCCTGTTTGAGTTGCTGCATAATTGGCAGTATTTGCACCTGGTATCGAATTGCTATTTCTGAACCATGAGAATGTGGAGCCTGCATCACCAGTTGCTAAAAATTTAAGGGTGTCACCAGGGCATAATCCAGCACTGCCATTGGGCGTTACGCTTGCTGATTCGTTGATGAATGCTACAACAGTATCCTTAGAATTGATAATGCATCCTCCACCTGTCAAAGTAACCTTAAAGGTACCCGACGTTTTTATGCGGTACAATCTGTTAGTGGCACCAGCGATAGCATTTCCATCTTTATACCACTGATAGGTAATTCCACCGCCACCTGCGGTTTGTAGCGTTATACTATCTCCTTTGCAAAGTGGACCACTGCCAGGCATTCCATTCAAGTTGGCATTTGTTGGGCCGGTAGTTGTAATTGTTATTGAATTAGAAGCTACACCACAACCACTAGTAGTGGACACTAACATTCTAAAAGTTCCAACTGCTGTGCAATAGAATATGTCGGCATTCTGACCATTTACTGCTATATAATTTGCACCTTGCAAACGCTGCCATGTATAAGTCCATGTGCTGTTGGTATCCGACTGAAGAATTACTGTATCACCCACACATATATTCGTGCTACCTGTAGACTTAATCGTAACAGTTGGGGTAGCAATGGTTGTCATGGTGATAGTGCTTGAGAAGGCAGTACAGCCAAAATTATCTACTTCAACTTTGTAATCACCGGCTTGCTTGGCAAAATAAGTTGTTGTGGTTACCCAGCCAGTTACAGCTGTATTGTTGTAATAATATTTATACGTGTAGTTGCTGCCTGAACCTGCGGTCATAATTACCGAATCACCTTGACAGATACTAGTGGACACGGTATTAATGGAGGCTGTAGGAGGATTACCAATATTAACTGTAGTAGTTGCCGAGTTTATCTGGCAGCCGCTGCTATTAGTAAGCAAGCAATAATATGCCCCTGCCGAGAATATTGTGTGAGTATCAGTAGTAACTCCATTAATAGCATTACTATTCAAATACCATTGATAACTCGTAGCACCTGCTGCCGCTTTCATTGTTAAAGATCCCGATTGACAAAAATTAGGTAAACCACTTAAAGTTACATTGCTTGAAATACCAGGACAAGTGTAAAGCTTAACGCAATAGCCATCACCACCACCAGCTGATGTAATTGAAACACTACCATTAAAAGCAACTGAGCCACCACCAGCACCTCCGCCGCCACCTGCTGCATTTCCAAAAGAACCTACAACATATTGACCCCGGCTATCCGAAGTAATGTCGCGAATATCTTCATTATTCGTTGTACCAAACGATTTGCTCCACTGCACGGTTCCTGATGTATCTAACGACATCAAATACACATCATTGCCACCACCCGAAGTATATTTTGTGCCGCCGATTGTGGTAACGGTTTGGAACAAGCCTCCAACAAACAAATTGTAATTATTATCGCAGGTAATACGCGTAGCCGACTCAGTGCTTGTATCACCATAACTATTTGCCCATTTCACATTCATGTTTTGATCAAAGGCAGCTACATAAGCCTCTGCTTTTGTTCCATTCAACGTTGAATTGCCAACTTTCATACTATCTGCACCACCACCTCCACCAAAGGCAGTTTGGTTAAAAACTCCAGTAATATAAATATTTCCAGAAGGATCTGAAGTAACCCCTCCTCCATTATCCGTTTGTCTTGAGCCTGCAGAGCCTGAAGCAGTTGGCAAACCTTGCTTGGTTAACGATGCCCAAAAGATATCTAAATTTCCTGCAGAGATTAATGTATTTTTTCCTACATTAATTGTATCTATAAATGCACCACATACATAAATTTGGTTGTTTGCAAATTGTATATCGTTGAGCACATCTGGTGTATTTGCATTTCTACTGCCTGTGCCTACACCCCACATCCAGTTTCCATTGCTACCATTGGCTTTTGCAACAAAAAAATCGGTACCACCTACTCCGGTAAAATTAAGTGATCCAAAGTTAATGGTTGCAGCTCCACCTGGAGAGCCTCCACCCGCTTGACCAAACCAACCACAAATATATACATTGTTGCTATCATCAAGTGTTATTGCATTGGAGCGGTCACCACGAGTTGAGCCACAATTAACCGCCCACTGAAGAGCTGCTGAACTATTGTATTTGGCTATGTAACCGTCGCTACTGCCATTTGTAGTAAGGATAGTGGCAGTTCCAAAAGTATCTGTTCCTCCTATTTGCCCCGTTATATAAATGTTTCCACTACCATCTAGTGCAATTCCATAGCCTCTGTCACTGGCAACACCGCCTTCGCGAAAAGCCCATTGAACTGCTCCACCTGAATCCATTTTTACCACATAAATATCGTCGCTACCGTGAGAGGTTAAGGTACTGCTTCCAATGGTAACTGTGCCTGAAAACCATCCAGTTACAAAAACATTACCATTAGCATCAGTTACTACTGACCCAGATGTTTCATTGTTTCGTGTGCCTCCTAGTTGCTTGGCCCACTGATAGTTTTGTGCTTGCGAAATGCACGAAGTGAGCAACATGCAGAGGGTAAATTGTAAAATCCTTTTTGTCATTTTTTTGTTTTGGTTATAATAGCGTTTGAGAACCCAATACGCGGATTTGGTTTAATTGGTTAGGTGAAAAACTTTTCAAAGGAAATACTAAAATGACAAACTTTACGTTTTTTATTTTTGAAAACTGAAATTTTATCACACAGTTCTCACAGAACGTGTAATCTTGTCACAGTTTTATCAAATGCTCCTTTTGGCTATCAGCAAGGGTACGGTGTTTGAAATTTTAGCTTTAGTACAAACTAAATTTGCATCAATCAAAATAAATTAAATAATATGGACATCAAAAGAGGATTATCATTACTTGCAATAGCAAGCCTTGGAGGTTTGGTTGCCTTGGGCATCAATCGCATCACGAGCCCTGAACGCAGCAACACTTTCGAAGAAAAACAGAAAGCATGGTTTACTGGAATGTCTGCCGGAAAAATGACCGACATGCCAGACTTTGTAGGAGCATCTGCAATGGTCACACCAACGGTGGTGCACATTAAGACCACTGCAACCAGCAAGGGAGGTGGCAACCAATTTGAGTTTAACGACCCATTTGGTTTCTTTGGCGACAAAGCCCCATATCAGATGCCACAAGGCCCGCATGAAGGAAGTGGTTCAGGCGTAATACTCACTAATGATGGCTACATAGTGACCAACAACCACGTAATTGATGGGGCCGACAAAATAGAAGTGATATTGAACGACAAACGCAGTTACGTAGCAGAACTTGTGGGCAAAGACAATAATGTCGATTTGGCATTAATCAAAATTGAAGAAAAAGGTTTGCCTTTCATTCAGTTTGGCAACAGCGACGATACCAAGGTAGGCGAATGGGTGCTGGCTGTTGGGAATCCATTTAACCTGACAAGTACCGTGACCGCTGGTATAGTGAGTGCCAAAGGCCGGAACATCCGCTTGCTGGAAGGCGATGCTCCAATTGAAGCTTTCATACAAACGGATGCTGCTGTGAATCCCGGAAATAGTGGTGGTGCTTTGGTGAACAGAGCCGGGCAATTAATTGGCATCAATACCGCCATTGCTTCCTCAACAGGTTCTTATGCGGGATATGCATTTGCAGTGCCTGTGGAACTGGTAAAAAAAGTGGTACAGGATTTCAAAGACTTTGGCGAAGTGCAGCGGGGATTCCTCGGCATTCAAATTCGGGATGTGGACAGCAAACTGGCTGACGAGAAGGGGCTGAAAGAAATCAGTGGTGTGTTTGTTGCTGAGGTGAACGATGGCTCAGCCGCTGAAAAAGCAGGGGTGCAAAAAGATGATGTGATAACCAAGGTGAACGGCCTAACGGTGAACAGCGTAAGCGAACTGCAAGAGCAGGTGAGCCGCCACCGCCCTGGCGAAACCCTCAAAATATCCGCAATGCGTGGCTCAACCCCAAAGGAATTTAGTGTAGTCCTAAAAGGCAAAAATGGTAAAACCACCGTTGAAGAAACTGCCAAGTCTGACAAGTCTTCGCTGAAGGGGTCTGAGTTTGTAGGAATGAGCCGCGAAGAAAAACTGAAAGCCAAGGTACAGAATGGTGTGAAGGTGAGCAAAGCTGGGGGGGCATTGGCCAAGGCTGGTATAACTACCGGATTCATCATAACTCAAATAGACAAAAAGCCTGTATACACGCCGCAAGACGTGAAGAAAGCCATGGAAGACCGCAAGGACGTAGCCTTGGTGAGCGGCGTAATGCCCGACGGCACCAAGAAACACTATGCCTTGAGTATGGAGGAGTGAGCTGAGATATTGGATTAGTGAATGATTGAATAGTAAATAAGCAAAGCCCCTTGCAACCGTGTGTTGCAGGAGGCTTTGTTTTTGAAATGGAATGGCTTCCTATGTTCACTAGTGAGTCCATCAAGTTCACTAGTGTTCTCGTTGAGTTCACATGTGAATTTACCAAGTTCACTGATATTCTACCAAAATTCACAACCGAACCTACCAAGTTCACATGTGAACAGAGTGAGTTTAGGCATCCATTGCTTAAGTCAGGCTGAGTGCAGTCATGATGCTCCCGCTATATTTGCCCCGTGTTCTACAAACCCGACTGCCTGCATTTCAGAGGCGACCTGCCCTGCAAGCCGCACAAAGAGAGCGGATACCATTGCGATGATTGCCCTGCTTACTCACCCATATCACATCGCATCCTCATCATCAAGTTGGGAGCAATGGGAGATGTCATTCGTACAACTCCACTCATCATTAAGCTGCGAGAATTGTACCCAGAGGCCAAGTTCACCTGGATTACGCTCACCCCTGATATTTTGCCAAAGACCGACATTCATGAGGTGTTGGACTTCGAACTAAAAAATATACTGTACATACAAAAAGTACGTTGGGATTTGGCCATCAATTTGGACAAAGACAGAGAGGCTGGGGCTTTGATGGATGAGATTTCTGCCAAGCAAAAATTTGGATTTACACTGAAAGATGGAGCCATGCAGCCCATCAACGAACTGGCACACCACAAGTTCAAGACAGGCCTGTTCGACGATGTGAGCAAAGCCAACACCAAAAGCTATCCGCAGGAAATATTTGAGATATGTGGCTACGAATACCAAGGTGAGCCCTACCTGCTTGAGAACCACGAGGACAAAGGCTACAAGTGGGATTTGGATAAATCGAAAACAACGATTGGCCTGAATACAGGCTGCGGCGACCGCTGGACTACCCGCCTTTGGAGTACAGAAAAATGGGTGGAGCTGATAAAGCTTTTACAGCAGAAAAATGCTAATGTACTGCTACTTGGCGGCAAACAAGAGGACGAACGCAATCAGGAATTGCAAAAACTGACTGGAGCTTTATACTTTGGTTATTTCCCCTTGCAGCAGTTCATCAATTTGGTAAACCAATGCGAGCTCATCGTGACGCAGGTTACCATGGCCATGCACATCACCCTTGGCCTCGGCAAAAAAATCGTGTTGATGAACAACATTTTCAACCCCTATGAATTCAACGTGACTGAAAAGTACGGAACGATAGTTCAGCCCGACAAAGCCTGCAAATGCTACTACCGAGGCCAATGTGTTGATGGCATCAGTTGCATGGAGAATTTGTATGCTGAGAAAGTATATGAAGCCATCGAGCATGTGGTTAATATATCTTAATCATTTGGATTCTAGAAAAAAAGTATTGCTATTGATTCAATCATTAATTTCCAGAATGAAATTCAAATCAAAGTTATAATAGTTATTTCCTAATTTCATCCAGTCGTCAAGAAGTCCATACTTGGGTTCTAGCATAAAGGATGGCCCAACTTTGACCCAAATTGATCCCACCTTTAAACCGATCTTTGGATTATATGTAAACTGGTGCTTGTCTTTTAACCATTTTCCATCAGGAAAAACATTTAAAAATGCGAGTGAATTATCAATTGTTATCGATCCAATTTTGAAGCCCACATAACCGGTTATAGTTAGTACCGGTTGAAAGAGCCCAAATAATGTGATATCCGCTGCCCCGTAAAATGCATATTTGGACATATCACCACTTTTTATGTAACCAATCCTTCCAATATCCTTGTATCCAAGCACCCCAAATTTAGGCATAAGAATACTAACAAATGTTTCTTTACCTACCGCAACTCCTACATAAAACACTGGCTTTACTCTTGAATACTTGTCTTGAATTTTTACTGGCTCAGTATAAGTGATGAACTCGTTTAGCATATTTGCTCTATTCTTATTAAGTATTTTAAAGTCAAGTCCATACAAGGCATGTTGAGAGAGACCCAATAATGGCAACAATAAAAGAAAAAGCAATAAGGTCCTCATCAATAATTTAAGGTAGACAACTTTGCAAAGGTAAAAGGTAAATAATTTATTCTATAAAAGGGTTTCCTAAACCGCAGATTACATAATTCATTCATTGCGTAGCGTTATTTGCACTTTAATCATTCTCACCCCATGTGGCACGAAAACATCCTCTCCACCATAGGCAATACACCTTTGGTAAAACTCAATAAAATTGTAAAAGGCTTGCCTTGCATCGTTTTGGCCAAGGTAGAAACCTTCAATCCCGGCAACAGCATCAAAGACCGCATGGCTGTGAAAATGATAGAAGATGCTGAGAAGGCCGGGCTGTTGAAACCGGGAAGCACCATTGTGGAAGGCACAAGCGGAAATACGGGTATGGGGCTGGCCATTGCTGCCGTTATCAAAGGGTATAAATGTATATTTGCCACCACCGACAAACAGAGCAAAGAGAAAGTGGATATGCTGAAAGCGGTGGGTGCTGAGGTTATTGTTTGCCCTACCAATGTGGAGCCTTCCGACCCGCGTTCGTATTACAGTGTATCACGCAGGCTAGCCACCGAAATACCCAATGCTTGGTATGTGAATCAATACGACAACCTGAGCAATACTGCTGCCCACTATGAAAGTACCGGCCCTGAAATTTGGGAACAGACGGAAGGAAAGATTACGCATTTAATAGTTGGCACAGGCACTGGAGGCACTATCAGCGGCACTGGCAAATACCTAAAAGAACAGAACCCTGACATCAAACTTTTTGCGATAGACACCTACGGCTCTGTGCTAAAAAAATTCAAGGACACAGGAGAGTTTGACGAAAATGAAATATACCCTTACATTACCGAAGGCATTGGCGAAGATTTTCTGCCAAAAAATGTAGACTTCAGTGTGATTGATCATTTTGAAAAAGTAACCGACAAAGACGGACTGGTGATGACCCGCCGCATAGCTAAAGAAGAAGGAATTTTGGTTGGAAACAGTGCAGGAAGTGCCATTGCTGGGTTGTTGCAAATGAAAGACAAGTTCAAAAAAGGAGATCTAGTGGTAGTCATCTTTCACGACCATGCCAGCCGCTACATGGGCAAAGCCTTCAACGACGACTGGATGCGTGAACGTGGATTTTTGGAAGAAGAAACTATCAATGCCAAATACATACTGGAGCAGAAAAACCTCAAGGAATTTGTGACCGTGGCCAAGACAGACACCCTGAGCCAGGCCATCAACCTGATGAAGGAACTGGATATATCCCAAATACCTGTGCTTGACGAAGGCGAACCCGTGGGCAGCGTGACCGAAGGCATGATATTGAACCAGCTATTGGAAAACCCAGACAACATCAATAAACCTTTAGGCGAAGTGATGGGCAAGCCATTCCCAACAGTAGAACTTACCACCAAAGCCGACAAGATTTCAAAACTAATCAATAAGCAAACCCCTGGTGTGTTGGTGCGAGATACCATCGGCCAACTACATATCATCACTGAGTACGATTTGATACGGGCGATTGCGAGATGATTCGGGCGTAGTCAAGTGTTTTCTCCCGACAGCACCGAATCTCAAATCCCCACCATTCTATAAAGCATCCCCGCTTACCTTTGCCCAATGAATGAACCTCGGGTAATAGACACCGCCACACAGGTGAACAAAGCAATGCAGTGCATGGTGAAGGGCTTTGCTGAACTGCAGCCACAGCCTACACCATTTGAACCTTTTGTGCAGGAACTGGCCGTTACCTTCTCGCTCAAGAACGGTTTCCGCGAAAAGCTTGCCGACATGGACAGGGTGGTTGACCGCAGCCCTGCCTTTGAGTCACTGCGTGAAATACTATTCGACCTGCTGATGGTTCGTTACCTGAGCACGGACAGCAAGATGATGGACCCCGACTACCTTGACAGTCCCGACTGGTTGAAGATAGAAGACGAAACCATTGACCGTGGCAGCGAAATGCTGAACCTGTTACTGTACCTCTGCGATTGTCTTGACTCGGAAGTCGAGCCTTCATTGGACGATTTTTTGGAAGAATTTCTATTGATAAATGAAGAAGAATTTGCCGACGAGCTGGTGCTTTACGAAGATATCATTGAAAACCGCGAACTGGCAGGCGAAGATGCCGAAACCATTGTGGCAACACATCAAAAGCTGGGTGACGACTCTCAGGTAATTGACTTTTTCATACCACTATTTGCCTTCTTCTCCGAAGTGGACTCCACCGAATTGAAAGACCAACTAAAACAGCACCACACCGAGCCCGCAGTGCAATATGCCATATACAACACCCTTAAATCTTTTGCCGAATGAGCACTGACGAAAACCTAAAAAAACCACCCTTAAAGCTGGCCCTGATGGTGGGCGGTGCAATGTTC
>SHWZ01000061.1 GCA_009693575.1 Flavobacteriaceae bacterium
TCCTGCCTATGAATAAGTCTGCCACTATCATTATAGAAATTGAATGGATTGGTGAATGAATTACCCGAATCATTGCACGGACTAAAACGGTGGATGACCCTAGCCTGAGGCATACCCAATTCAGCGAAGCGGTAATTGATATGCTTCGTACCCAAAAATTCAAACATGCGGTTGTAAGCATCGTTGTCGCTCACCAACAGAATCTTTTTTATGTAATGGCCCATGCTGGGGAAATAATCTGCCGAACTGCTATCCGTGTATGTTGAATACTGACAAGTATTGCCCGAATCAACCGTAAGGCGGGTTTCTTTTCGCAAGCCAGGTATATTCAATCGGTTCAGTTTCTCCAAGGCCATGGCCTGCATGGGCAGTTTCAGTGTACTTGCAGGGTAGAAATATTCCGATGCATCCACATGAAAACGGTAAGGCGTTAGGTGCGGAAAATTATGCCTGTCCCTATCAATTCGGGTGTATATCACCTGCATCTGATGCTTATCGCGGTTGGCCAGCACGTTGTTGTAGAAAGCAGTATCCTGACTGAATATCTTCTCTATTGGGTTCTCACTATTCTCAAATACGGTGAAGTCAAAACGTGGCGGCGGCGGGGGTGGCGGCACATATTTATGAAACAGGGCAATCCGATGTTTCTTCTTTCCTTTTGGCTTCTTCTTTTTCTTGCGACTTTGGGCATCGGCCTGCCCCAATCCCAAAAGGATGGCAAGTAAAAGTAGTAGTAGTTTTTTCAATTTGGTTGGTTAGTATTTTGAACGCAGAGGCACGACCTGTCTCGCCTTTGCGGGAGAGGGCACAGAGGTTTAGTGTTAATCACCCGTTGGTTGTATTGCACTGGTTTCCACCATCAGCATCACGGTTTTTTTAGGGGCCCTGGGGCGGTGCATCACCCCTTTGGTAATGGTACACCCTTGGTGGGGGTTCAGTTCAATGGTGCGGTCTTCTAGGTCAATGAGCAGTTGCCCCTCAAGCACAAAGAAAAACTCATCATCGTTGTCGTGCTTGTGCCAGTGGTACTCGCCCTCCACGATGCCAATCCTCACCACACTGTCATTCACTTCGGTCAGGGTTTCGTTGTACCATTTATCCTTGCAGTCGGCTATCATTTGAGGTATGTCCATCTTCTCCAGGTGGGCATACTTCACATCCAGCTTGGTTACATAGTTGTATTGGTTTTCCATGTTCTTTTTTTGGCAAAGTTAGGAAAGTTAGATTTACTCTGTTAGTCAAAGGCTAGGCAATAAGTCAATAAATGGCGATAGGATATGGAGGACGTTGGGCCTTGTTTTAATGTTCCAGGTCGAATCCCGATAACTATTTGGGGGTCATTACAACATTGCCACTTTCAGAAGCTTCGTTCTTCAGCATAACAAAGCCGCATTATCGCCTCTCCGCCAGCAGCAAGTTCACTGTGCCTTGCCCCCAATGGTAACCAAGCGTGAAGGGGATGTCTTTCACGTTGGCTGAGTCAGTTTGCATGTCGTGGGCTAGGTCTTTTTCGTATATCTTTCCAAACTCAGCAATCGGGTGGCTGTATTTGCCATAGTATTTGAACTTCCACTTTTTCTTGCTAAAGAATTGGTAGGCAATACCGCTGTCGTCTTGCAGATGGAAACGGCTTTGGTTCAACACTAGGTTTCTCGCCAAACTGAAGGTGCCATAATGCAGCACATAGCTAGCGGCCTTGCAATAGCTGTTGAACTCGCCAAAGCCCTGCACCCATTTGATGAAGCCTTTGTTCACATCGAGGCCGGGGCCTTCGTAAAACATATCGCCCAGGTTGGTGCTGAGGTAGTAGAGGTGGCGTTCCTTGGTTTCATTGCCTTGTACAAAATCTATCTGCACACCCCGACTTATATATTTTTTGGGCACAGAATCCGTAATATGAAACTCTTGTTTGTTGCCGCTGCTATCTATGGCTATGCGTGTAATTCCTTTGATGGTATTGCCAGTGCGGGCAAGGAACACCATCATGGTTGGAAGGTTGCCTTCTATTTTCCAGCGGCTGAAATCGCCACTCATCTTGCGGGTGATGAAATAGCTGCGTTTGAATATATCGGCCAATGAACTGGAGATATTGCTCAAATACGTCTTCAAGTCGGGGCGTTTCATTTTGCTCATGTCTTTGATGATGCCTGAAGGTTCAAGTGCCACCATTATATAGTTTTCATGATTAGGAAACAGTTCGAATGCATTCAGGAAATCAGGACCCGAAAGCGGATAATACAATGTTTTGATACCACTGCTGTTTGCTGCTTTCAATTGTTCGTCACGCCACTTGCGAATGACTGTGTAACGGTTCTTTTCGATGCTTTCAAAACCTGCAGTTAGAAACTGGCTATGCTTTATCCAGATGGAATCTTTACTCAGCTTGATGAGGGTGCTGTCGTGTTCGGGTTTCATGCCGGCATAGAAACGGGCAAGGTCGTTCAGGTCTATGTGGTAGCCTCGAGAAACATTCTTCTTGGCCTGAGCCAAGGTATCCTGTGCGGTTTTTTGCTTTCCTTCATTGTTGCTGCTTGGTTTGCAGCTTACCAATAGGTTGGCGGCTAGTATTAATGCGAATATCTGTAGATTCATTTTTGATTATTTCTTATGTTCCCGCTATGCCATCGCATACAACACATCAGGACAAAAATCGACACCGTTGCTCCAAGTGAGTGTGCCGTAGCTATCAAGAGAGACAGTTTTGAAGTAGTCTGGATTTTTTAACTGGCTGATAATTTCGGTTGCCCCGTATTTCTCAATAAGCGGTAATAAGTTGATGGTTTTTTCAGCCCCATCATTGAACAGGCAAACAACTTTGTAGTTGTCGTTTACTTGTTTTATTTCTTTTATGAAATGAAGCATGAATCGGCAAATTTAGGCAGATATTTGCAAGAGCTCTCAAAAATTTGTCATTGTCACTTTTCTTTGTCTTGAAACAAAGAAAAGTAACCAAAAGAAATCCCGATAGCTATCGGGACAAGGCTGTGTTCTTTTTCTTGAAAATCTAACCTGAACATTTCTTGCACCGCAGCCAAAGGTGTTTCGCAACCTGATTTCAATGGCATAAATTTGTTTCAGTTTGATTTGCAAAAACCCACCTGCTTACTCATGCCCACGCTCAAATGTTTAAGTTGATTTTCGGTCGAAAAACAACAAGGCCGTTAAGCGATACTACTTTGTTGTTTTATCCTCCAGAATTTCCTTCTTACCGTTTGAATCATTCGGCAACATGCTTTCTTTTGACTTCCTCACTTTAGCGGTTACTGCTTTTGTTGTCTTAGTCTCCTCGTTACCTTCAATATATTTGGCCTCACCATTCTTGATAGCCAACATCAAGTTCGATTGCCCTTCCTGCCAGTCGTAGCCTATGCCAAAGCCAAGCTTGCGTATATGCAAAGAGTCTTGAAATGCTTTATGAAAATCGGGCTGATACCAGTTGCCAAACAGATTGATGGGCTTGTCGTATGTGCCGTAGAGTTGCTTGTTCCAATTTGCCCCAAAGAAGCGATAAGGAATCCCTGAATCATCCTGCAATACTGCTTTGCTTTTGCCCAAAATTAGGTTGCGGATAGTTGAAAAATATGGCTTGTGCATGAGGTAGGAGGCTGACTTGAGGTAAGTAACTGCATCCACAGGAAGATGGGTCAGATAGCTGAGAAAAGGCTTGTCGTTCGTTAGGCCGCTATTGCCAATATCGGCACTGAAATAGCTGAGGGTACGGGCAACGATGTCGCTTTGCAACATATAGCTAATTCGTATGCCCCGATAGCTTTTATTATTAAAATCAACCAACTGTTTTGCTGCGGCATTCCCATTTGCATCAAGCTCCAGCGGGCTTATGTTGGTGATATGGCAACCACTACGAGCCATAAAGATGAGTATATTCGGCAATGTGCCATCAAGTTCTTCGTTACTGAAATCATTCCGCATACTGTTTGTTCGGTAGAAACTAAACTTCATGATAGCTTGAAGCGACTTGCGGACTTTGCTGAAATAATGTGCCAATGTATCCTTTTCAAATTTCTTCACATCGGGCACTGTGCCTGGAGGTTCCAGCCCTATCATCACCGTGTTAATAGCTTTAGGAAAAAACAGGTGGGCATTCAGGAAATCGGCACCGCTGAATGGGTAGAAAAGGTTTTTGCAGATGGAGGCTATGCTGCCAGTCTCACTTTTAGCCCATGCTCTCTGTTTGCTCAGCCTTTTTGTTTCCAATCCTGTCCACAGGCTGTCGAAACTTTTGGAGAACTTAATCCAGTCGTCATTCTCGTGTAGTTTCTTGATGCTGCAATCAGGCAGCGGTGCCATGCCGGCTATGAATCGAGCAATGTCGTTGAAGTAGGTGGTGGCAAGTGGTGGTAAAACAACCGCTGCAACTAGTACATTACTGTCTTTGGCAGGTGCTTGTTCAGTTTTGTTACCTTTGCAGGCTGCGAAAAGTAGGGAAAGGCAAATGGCCTTGAATAAATGGTTTGGCATCGATTGGTAAAACGGCTGCGAAGGTAGATTGGATTTGGCGATAAATCTTTGACATTTGTAGCCAAATTCTACAACCTATGAAACCCAATACCATCGAGATAAAACATACAATCTTCGTAAACAGAACACCTGAGGAAGTTTGGGATTTTACACAGGACTACAGCAAGCGTAGGCAATGGGACAAGAACATTTTGAAGGCCGAAATACTACAAACCAAGCCCCGAACCATCGTGAAACTAAAAACCAAAGGCAACACCACTTTGACCTTTGAATACAAACAAGAAGTTCGTCCGAAAAAGGCATCCTTCATGGCCAAAGAAATCAAATCTTCATTAATTTTTTCCTATAGCGGCTCGTGGGTGTACGAACCCGAAGGGGATGGGTGCAACTGGACACAGACAAATCAAATAGTGCTAAATAACTCTCTTCTAAATCGACTGCTTTTCTCCTTGTACAAAACCATCTTTCAAAGCCAAACGGTGACGGCCATGAAGCTTGCAAATATTTTGATAAAGAAAGGTTGATTTAGCGATTGTTTATAGCTGAGTCTACCGAGCATGGGGTTGCGGTGGTTGCTTGCCTGTCGGGAGTCAGAGACTCAGCGTCTTTCATAGAACTTTATCTCTCATATTCACAGAGTCCCGCTATGCTCAATCCTTGCTTTTATAGACTCGGAAAGCAAGAGAGGCCACCCCGAGGAGGGAAAGGAAAAAACAAGTAAACCACATTATGCAGAATGACTTGCTTTAACTTTTGGTTGTTGGTCGGGAGACTAACAAGGGCGTACGAATTTGATTCAAAATTATAGCCAAATTCCTAATACGCCTTGGCGAAAATTACCCTTTGTGTGCTAGGGTTTCCAGAGAGGATACACTTGCCATCTTGCAGCAGATTGTCAATAGGTATGCAGCGGATGGTGGCCTTTGTTTTTTCCTTAATCTTCTTTTCGGTTTCGCTTGTACCGTCCCAGTGGGCAAGCACAAAACCTGATTCCAGCTTCTCGCAAAACTCATCCCAGCTATCAACGTTGTTGGTGTTCTCAGTCCTAAAATCCAGTGCCTTTTGATATATGTTCGTCTGGATTTGCTCCAGCAGGTGTTCAACTTTGTGTGATAGGTCGGTCAAGTCCATCACGATCTTTTCCTTGGTGTCGCGGCGGGCTACTTCCACTGTGCCGTTATCCAAATCGCGGGGGCCAATGGCCAAGCGTACTGGCACACCTTTCAGTTCCCATTCGGCAAACTTGAAACCCGGCTTCTGGGTATCGCGGTTGTCGTATTTCACACTGATGCCCTGCTTTTTCAACGAAGCTACCACCTCATCCACCTTGGCATCAATGCGGATGCGTTCATCATCGGTGCGGTATATAGGCACTATCACCACTTGTATAGGAGCAAGGCGAGGCGGCAGCACCAGTCCATCATCGTCGCTATGAGCCATAATCAAAGCCCCCATCAAGCGGGTACTTACACCCCAACTGGTAGCCCACACATATTCCTGCTTGTTTTCTTTGGTCAGAAATTTTACATCGAACGCATGAGCGAAATTTTGCCCAAGGAAATGCGAAGTGCCCATCTGCAAAGCTTTGCCATCCTGCATCAACCCTTCGATGCAATAGGTATCCAATGCCCCTCCAAAACGTTCGTTTTCGGTTTTTACACCTTTGATAACTGGTATGGCTAATATACTCTCCGCAAAATCAGCATATACATCAAGCATCTGTTTGGTTTCGGCGATGGCTTCGTTGGCGGTTGCGTGTGCGGTATGACCTTCCTGCCAAAGGAACTCTGCTGTACGGAGAAAAAGACGAGTACGCAGTTCCCAACGCACCACATTAGCCCACTGATTCACCAATATAGGTAGATCACGGTAGCTTTGTATCCATCCTTTGTAAGTGTTCCAAATGATAGTTTCGGAAGTTGGCCTCACAATCAGTTCTTCTTCGAGCTTGGCATCAGGGTCTACCACCATTTCGCCATTCACGTTTTTCAGACGGTGGTGGGTCACTATCGCACATTCCGTAGCAAATCCATCTATGTGTTTAGCTTCTTTGGTGAAAAAACTTTTGGGAATAAACAAAGGGAAGTAGGCGTTGCTGTGGCCGGTTTCTTTGAAACGACGGTCGAGGTCTTGTTGCATCTTTTCCCAAATTGCATATCCATAGGGTTTTATCACCATGCATCCCCGCACGGCAGAATGTTCGGCCAAGTCGGCGTTTTCTACTATGTAATTGTACCAGCCTGAATAATCTTCGGCCCGTGTAACTTTCTTAATTGCCATTTCGTTGAAAAAATTAGTAAATGTTTTGCGATTTAGTTCGGAAAACCAAACTAAATTTACGGCAAAATTAAGCTCTTTTGGAATTGTCACTGAAAAATATAAACCCACGATACCCTAAACCCACAATTTCGGACCCCAATTATGCTGCTTACCTGTTTGCAAGCACATTCATGGGCTCATGTGGCTTAAGGCTACTGACTGCAGACCTTAACCTTAAATCAACTTCAGTGAAATGAAATATATTTTTATGATTTGGTTGATGACTGCGGTGTGCATTGTGGCCACAGCCCAAAACGAACAAGATGTGCTGAGGTACAATGGTTCAATGTTTGGTTCATCGGCACGAAACACTGGACTTGCGGGTGCAATGGGTGCAGTTGGCCACGACATCTCAAGTGTGTGGATGAACCCAGGCGGTTTGGCAGTGAACAGGAACAATGTGTTCAGCATTTCTGCTTCGGGAACAAGTTTCAATTCGGCCACCAATTTTGCGAATCAGGTTGGAAAGGATAGTAAATTCAAAATGAATATTCCAAGTATCGGGCTGGTATTTACGTCGGTGAAATATAAAGACCGTAAACCTGTGGAAGAAGGTTGGATGAACGTGAACTTTGGTATCACCCTGAACCAGACTAGTAACTATAATGAACGCTTCAACTTCAGCGGCACCACTGGCCGTAGCAGCTTTATGGACTTTGCTGCACAAACGGCCAATGGATATACTGACACAGAATTGGAAGACCCCACCGCTATAGATGTTGGCTCATTAGGCTGGCAATCATTCCTGATAGACCAACCGACAAATGGGGTGAGTAATTACAAAGGTATGTATCATTTTGTAGGTGATTCCATGCCCCGTTTCACCCAAAGCGGCATAGTGAACCGTTGGGGCAGCAGCCGTGAACTTGGCTTGGCCTTGGCGGGTTGTTTCAGCAAAAAGATATATGTGGGTGGCTCCATAGGAATTCCTTTTATACGGTTTGGGTATACAAATAATTATTCTGAAAGAGATTCAGGCAACTCCGTTACCGACTTTAAATCACTCGAGTTTCAGCAGACAAATAACACAAGCGGCTACGGCTTCAATGCCAAGCTAGGCATCATATACAGACTAACACAAGCATTTAGGGTTGGTCTGGCTTTGCATTCGCCAACCTTTCTTTCGCTCAAAGATAATTATACCAACAGCCTTACAGCTAACTACGATAGGCTCTTTGGAGCAAATGGTCAGCTTGGTTACGAAAAATATGAATTTCTTGATAAAGCAGGAGAATTCTCTTACAATATAAACAGCCCCGGCAAGGCCATATTTAGTTTTGCTTATGTGGAAGATAAGAAAGGTTTGTTCTCGATAGATGTAGAACGGGTGGCCAATGCCAAAGCTAGCATCTCGGCCCTCGACGATCCCTTTGCCGAAATCAATTCTAATGTGAAACAATTATTTAAATCAAGTACAAATGTGCGTGCGGGTGGTGAGCTATTTGACAAGAGTACATTCTACCGTTGTGGCTATTCGTTTTATGGAAGTCCATATGCTAGCAAGACTCTCTACAAACCGGCACCTTCCATCCGCCAAAGCCTAACTTTGGGGCTGGGGTTCTACAACAAAAGACATACTTTAGACATTGGCTATGCATATACTTGGGGGAAAGATTTCTACAGCCCATACACCCTTGAAACAGGCAACTACGAAACAGCCATCAACAAGATGAACAATCAAAGTGTGGTGGTAAGTTATATCACAAAATTTTGAAGTATCAGGTGTAAATACCTGACCAATTATAACAACCTAATGGGTCGCACACGTGAGCTACCATTCTTTTTTTGGTCACAGGTTGGCATCCTCGCCAACCTGTAGTTTCATTCATCCCCTCACTTCTTCATCTCAGCATAGTTCTTAAAGAAATGTGGGATCGTTTCAATGCCTTTGTAGAAGTTGAACAGGCCATAGCTTTCGTTTGGGCTGTGCAAGGCATCTATATCCAAGCCAAAGCCCATCAACACAGAAGAAATTCCCAGTTCCTTTTTAAACAAGGCCACAATGGGTATGCTTCCTCCACCACGGGTAGGTATGGGGGTTTTTCCAAACGTGGCTTCCATGGCCTTGGCCGCTGCATTATATTCAATGCTGTCCGTTGGGGTCAGCACAGGATCGCCGCCATGGTGCGGACGTACTTCCACCTTCACGCTTTTTGGGGCAATAGATTTGAAGTAATTGCTGAATAGTTCAGTTGTTTTCTCTGAACTTTGGTTGGGCACGAGCCGCATTGATATTTTGGCAAAGGCCTTTCCGGGTAATACTGTTTTAGAGCCTTCGCCGGTGTAACCGCCCCAGATACCGTTGCAGTCAAGCGTTGGGCGTATGCCGGTGCGTTCCAAGGTTGTATATCCTGTTTCGCCCCATACTTCATCTACCCCCAAATCCTTTTTGTATTCATCCAAACTGAAAGGGGCTTGGTTCATGTCCGTGCGTTCCTGTGCGGAGTTCTCACGCACATCATCATAGAAACCTGGAATAGTAATATGTCCATTTTCATCGTGCATTTGGGCTATCATTTTCGCCAATATATTGATGGGGTTGGCAACAGCACCACCATACACACCACTATGTAAGTCTTTGTTTGGACCTGTCACTTCTACTTCCACATAGCTAAGGCCACGCAAGCCCACGTCTATGCTGGGCACATCGTTGGCTATCATGCTGGTGTCACTTATCAGCACCACGTCGGCTTTCAGGCGTTCCTTGTTTTGGATGCAGAAAGTATTCAGGTTGGCCGAGCCTACCTCCTCCTCCCCTTCTATCATAAATTTTACATTGCAGGCAAGGCTACTGGTTTGCATCATGGCTTCAAATGCCTTCACGTGCATATATACTTGGCCTTTGTCGTCGCAGGCACCGCGGGCATAGATTCGTTCGTTGCGAATGGTGGGCTCAAAGGGAGGAGTAATCCAAAGTTCCAAGGGCACCACAGGCTGCACATCATAATGTCCGTAAACCAAAACCGTTGGCAAGGCTGGGTCCACCATCTTTTCGCCATACACAATGGGGTAGCCCGCTGTTTGGCATATTTCTACTTTATCAGCTCCTGCGGCCACCAGTTTATCATGCACCCATTGGGCAGTGGTGGTCATGTCGGCCGCATGTGTCGGGTCGGCACTGATGCTGGGGATGCGAAGGAAGTCGAGCAGTTCGCTCAGAAAGCGGTCTTTGTTTTCGTTGAGGTATTGGGTAGTTTGCATATAGGGTGCGAAGATAATAGGCTAGGTGATTCCATCATTTAACTGTCTTGTAAAACGGCACTGTCGAACTCCAGCCCAGCATCAAGGTATGATTGTTCTCAAACACACTACCGTTGCATTGTTGCAAAATTTGCCCCATATACCCAAGTTCCAGGGTTGGGAAGGCCGGGAAGGGGTTTAGCCCCAATTTTCATAATTGCTTAACCCGAACTCAACTTAGAAACAATGAAAAGGATTCCTACTTTGATTAAAAGTCCATTAGAGCTTCACTACCTTAAACACCTTCAGCCCAGTCTCTGTTTGCAGTTGCAGGAAATACATACCCATGGCCAACTCGGAGAAATTTATATTCCGTTGAGATGGATTGAACGTTATTATACTTTTGCCATTCAGGTCGGTGAGTGAAATTGCATTGATTCTTGCCTCGTTGGATATAGCAATATTCAGATCGCCAGTTGTAGGGTTGGGGTAGATGCTGATGTTGGATTCTACTACTTCTTTGAATCCAATATCTTTACCTATCAAATCTAAATAACCTGTTCCTCCAACTCCCAATACTTGTATCGGAGTGGCTCTGTTGGTAGTGGTATTATCTCCCAATTGGCCATTAGCATTCCGCCCAAATGTATACACCGAACCATCGGCAGCAAGAGCTATGCTGTGATACGCTCCTGCTGCAACTGAGATAATTGGATTATTGGCATTATCGCCCAAGTAGGTAGTGCCGCTATAGGCTCCTTTTAATACGTTGATAGGAGTGGCTCTGTTGGTAGTGGTATTATCTCCCAATTGGCCATGTCTATTATTCCCAAATGCATACACCGAACCATCGGCTGCTAGAGCTATGCTGTAATAATCTCCTCCTGCAACTGAGATAATTGGATTATTGGCATTATCGCCCAAGTAGGTAGTGCCGCTATAGGCTCCTTTTAATACTTTGATGGGAGTGGCTCTGTCGGTAGTGGTATTATCTCCCAATGGGCCATCGCCATTCCAGCCAAATGCATACACCGAACCATCGGCGGCTAGAGCTATGCTGTGATAATCTCCTGCAACAAGTGAGATAATTGGATTATTGGCATTATCGCCCAAGTAGGTAGTGCCGCTATAGGCTCCTTTTAATACTTTTATGGGAGTGGCTCTGTTGGTAGTGGTATTATCTCCCAATTGGCCTTGAGCATTATACCCAAATGTATACACCGAACCATCGGCGGCTAGAGCTATGTTGTGATACCATCCTGCTGCAACTGAGATAATTGGATTATTGGCATTATCGCCTAAGTAGGTAGTGCCGCTATAGGCTCCTTTTAATACTTGTATCGGAGTGGCTCTGTTGGTAGTGGTATTATCTCCCAATTGGCCATAATTATTCCACCCAAATGCATACACCGAACCATCGGCGGCTAGAGCTATGTTGTGCATACCTCCTGCTGAAACTGAGATAATTGGATTATTGGCATTATCGCCCAAGTAGGTAGTGCCGCTATAGGCTCCTTTTAATACTTGTATCGGAGTGGCTCTGTTGGTAGTGGTATTATCTCCCAATTCGCCATGACCATTATGCCCAAATGCATACACCGAACCATCGGCTGCTAGAGCTATGCTGTGATAATATCCTGCAACTGAGATAATTGGATTATTGGCATTATCGCCCAAGTAGGTAGTGCCGCTATAGGCTCCTTTTAATACTTTGATAGGAATTTTTCGCTCGGTAGTGGTATTATCTCCCAATATGCCATCTCCATTATACCCAAATGCATACACAATTCCATCATCGCCCACCGTAATGGTATGAAGGCCATGAGAAGATTTTGAGAAACTACTTCCTGCTGCAAAAACCCTGTCGCTACCATAAGTGGTACCGCTGCTATTTACTGCTTTGGCTCTGTAATGGTAGGTTTTACCTGGGGTTAAACCAGTAATGGATTTTGTTTTAAAGAGGGTGGTATTG
>SHWZ01000062.1 GCA_009693575.1 Flavobacteriaceae bacterium
TTTATCACATCACTCCCTTCACCAGCCTTTCCACCGAAACACCTTCTGCCTCGGCCTTGTAGTTGCGAACAATGCGGTGGCGGAGGATAGGGAAGGCCACAGCTTTCACATCTTCAATATCGGGCGAAAGCTTGCCATTGAACAGGGCATGGCATTTTGCACCAAGCACCAAAAACTGCCCGGCACGGGGGCCAGCACCATATTCTAAATATTTCTTTACATCGTCGCTGGCATGTTCGCCTTGCGGACGGGTTTTGTTCACCAGCTTCACAGCATACTCTACTACATTGTCAGCTATAGGTACTCTTCGCACAAGCTGCTGAAAACTCATTATCTGCTGAGAAGTAAGTATCTTGTTGGCTTGGGCTTGGCTGCCGCCTGTCGTACTTTTTACTACGTTCACTTCATCAGCAAACGAAGGATAATCTATCACAATATTGAACATAAAACGGTCAAGCTGTGCTTCGGGCAATGGATAAGTTCCTTCTTGTTCGATTGGGTTTTGAGTAGCCAATACAAAAAATGGCTCAGGGAGTTTGTGGTTGTTCCCGCCCACAGTCACGCTGCGTTCTTGCATGGCCTCGAGCAGGGCAGCTTGGGTTTTTGGCGGGGTACGGTTTATTTCGTCGGCTAGCACAATATTGGCGAACACAGGCCCACGTAGGAACTTGAAATGACGGTTTTCGTCCAGAATTTCTGAGCCAGTAATATCACTAGGCATCAGGTCAGGTGTGAACTGTATTCGGTTGAAACTGAGGTCGAGCACATCGGCCACGGTTTTCACCAAGAGAGTTTTGGCAAGGCCAGGCACTCCTACAAGCAACACGTGGCCACCGCAGAATATACAGGTGATAACATCGTTCACCACCGAGTCTTGGCCTATCACCACCTTACCTATTTCGGCCATCATTTGTTTGTAGCTGCTTCGCAATCCTTCGGCGGCTTCCACATCGTTTTTGAAATCGTTGCTCATAAAAAATTTAAGTGTGCGAAAATAACCCAAGTCGGGCAGTGTAGTTATTGCAATACGAATAAGTGTTTGAATTTTTGATGAAAGAGGATTTTGATGCCATGTAAAAACAAATCTATCAACTCAAATTTAACATTCATTTTATTTGGCTGAAAATCAAGCTGTGGATAAGTGGCATAAACCGCGGTTGGCAAGTGCCACTTGGTGTAAATTGTGGAAAAAGTGTTACTGTTGTTCAAGGTATTGAAACGAACTTCCACAACAATTCAACATTAAATACTAGGATGTGGAAAAAGCTCCAAGCCCTTTGAGGTGTGGTAGATTCTGATAATTTCGCAGCCCGAAAAACCTCACCCCCAGTCCCTCTCCCACAGGAGAGGGATCTGACCTCTGACTCCAAACCCAACCAATGACCTTCCCACGAAAAGCAACAAGACCACGCACACTAAGCGACGAATCGTCGGCAACCCTGATAGAGCAATTTGGCAAAATGCCACCACAAGCCACCGACCTTGAAGAGACGGTGCTGGGAGCATTGATGCTTGACAAAGATGCAATGGAGCGGATTGCAGAGGTGCTGACCCCGCAGGCTTTTTACAAAGAAAGCAACCAGAAAATATTTGAAGCATGTAGGCGGCTGTTTGAGCGGGGGCAACCGATAGATATTGTAACGGTGACCAAGGAAGTTCGTCATGCAAATGAGTTGGATTTTGTAGGTGGGCCATTCTATATTACCAGCCTTACCAACAGGGTGGGGTCGGCGGCACATATCGAGCATCATGCACGGATTATTTCGGAAAAACATATACAACGCGAACTGATACGTGTAAGCACCGAAATACAGCGGGAAGCTTACGATGAAAGCAAGGATGTGTTTGAGTTGTTGGACTTTTCTGAGAAATCACTTTTCCAAATTGCCGAAAGCAATATTGCCAAGCAGACCGAAAAAATTGACGGTCTACTTGTGAAAGCCATCCGACAAATTGAAAATGTAAAAGACCATAAAGACGGTCTGAGCGGCATCGGCTCTGGCTTCACTGGGTTAGATAGAATTACCAATGGATGGCAAAATAATAACCTTATTATTGTAGCTGCACGTCCAGGTATGGGTAAAACGGCATTTGCACTCACCTGTGCAAGAAATGCGGCAATTTATAGTGAAAAGGCTGTGGCTGTGTTTTCATTGGAGATGGAATCGGTGGAGTTAGTAACCAGGCTTATTTCATCGGAAGCAATGATAGATGCTCAGAAATTGAAGAGCGGCAAACTAGAGCCACATGAATGGGAGCAACTGAATCACAAAGTGAAGGCTTTGAGCAATGCCCCCATATACATTGACGATACAGCAGCACTTAGTATGTTTCAACTTCGGGCCAAATGCCGCCGCCTTAAAGCACAACATAATGTGGGCATGGTGGTGGTAGATTATCTGCAATTGATGAAAGGTGACGACAGCAGCAAGGCCAGCAACCGCGAACAGGAAATAAGTTATATCAGTCGAAGTTTGAAGGCGTTGGCTAAAGAATTAGGTTTGCCTATCATGGCTTTGGCACAGCTTAACCGTGAAGCTGAGAAGCGACACGTAGGTGCAAAATCTCCCCAACTAAGCGACCTGCGTGAATCGGGAAGTATAGAGCAAGATGCCGACATTGTGATGTTCATCAACAGGCCCGAAAAATATGGCATACACCAAGATGAGGCTGGAAATTCATTGCAGGGTGCAGCCGATTTAATAATAGCTAAACACCGTAACGGCCCTACGGACACCGTGCGAGTTCGCTTTGAAGGGCAGTACACTCGCTTCACCGATTGGACACCCAGCAACACCTACTACGATCCACAAAGCAGCAGTGGTGGTGAAGGCGAGCCCGAAATAACGGTAGACAATCAAGTGACTATCACTCGCCGCAGCAAGATGGATGAATTTCCGGATGAGGAAGTGCTGTTTTAAGACTGTGGCAATCTTGTGGATTCCCCAATGCCAATGGTAGCAGGGTTCTACATCGGTATGTTTTATTAAAGCCCAATTCCTTAGCGGGTTTGGCTACCTTTGTCGTCCAATTTTTTTTTTAGCAAAATAATATGGAACAACCCAAAGGAACACTAATAGCTATAGGTGGAGCTGAAGACAAAGGCACAATGCCTGAACCTGATTTTATCCAAAAAAATAACTTGAATTTTTTTGAGCTTGGAATCCTGAAACGTTTTGTAGATGAGATCGGCAAGCCCAACCCACATATTGAAGTAGTGACAACTGCCTCGTCAATACCTGAGGAAGTAGGGGAGAATTATCTGGCAGCTTTCGGCAAAATGGGCTGTACTAATGTTGGAACTATCCATATAAAGACACGGGATGATGCCAACCAGCCTGAATACACCGAACGCATCAAGAAATGCGATGCAGTGATGCTCAGCGGAGGAAACCAACTGCGGCTCACCAGCATACTTGGCGGCACCGAATTTTTGGAAACCATACTACACCGTTATCACCATGAAGACTTTGTAGTGGTAGGTACCAGTGCCGGAGCTATGGCCATGAGCAATACCATGATATATCACGGCAATAGTACCACTGCCCACCTAAAAGGCGAAGTGAAAATAACCACCGGGTTGGCTTTTATCAAAGGAGTTATTATTGATTCCCATTTTGAAAAACGTGGCCGATTCAACAGGCTGGCACAGGCTGTGGGATTGAATCCAAGTTGCATAGGGATTGGTTTAGGAGAAGATACTGGGATGCTGATAAAAGGTACACAAATGGAAGCCATTGGCTCGGGCAGCGTTGTCATCATTGACGGGCACAACATTCGTCACAGCAACATAGCCGATATACCCGAAGGCTCTCCCATTAGTTTAGAAAACATAATAGTACATGTAATGGTAAAGGAGGATCGCTTTGACTTAAGCAAACGGAAATTTGAAGCTAATTTTATATCAGTGATGGAATAATACACTGCTCCAGTTTTTTGTTTTTTGATGATTCATAATTACTAAAACTGTTTAACAAACGTATGAAAAAAAATATTGAGAACAAAACAAAAATAATAGTTACCATTGGGCCGGCCACTTCATCATACGAAATGCTGTGTGCTTTGTTTGAGGCAGGAGCTGACGTGGCCAGACTCAACTTTTCCCATGGTAGTTACGATGACCATCGCAAGGTTATTGAAAACATAAACCTATATAATCATACTTATCGCACCAATGTAGCCATACTACTCGACCTCCAAGGGCCAAAATTGCGTGTGGGTGAAATGGAAAACAATAGCGTAGATTTAAAAAAGGGAGCTACACTTATTGTGACTACCCATCCCTGTGTTAGCACTACTGAAAAACTTTACGTGAACTACGCCCGCCTACCAATTGAGGCTAACGCAGGTGAAACAATACTGCTTGACGATGGCAAAATTGAACTCAAAATATTAAGCAGCAATGGCGATGATGAACTTACAGTGGAAGTAGTTCACGGGGGCATACTTTCTTCCAAAAAAGGATTCAATCTGCCACAGACCAAAACCACTTTGCCTTCGCTCACCGAAAAGGATATAGCCGACTTAGACTTTGGCCTTGATAACGGTGTGGAATGGATAGGGCTATCGTTTGTGCGAAAGGCTGCAGATATACTTGAACTAAAAAAACGGATAGCTGCAAGGGAGAAAAACGTGAAGGTAATAGCTAAAATAGAAAAGCCTGAAGCGGTGGACAATATTGATGAAATAATCAAGGTCACGGATGGGGTGATGGTAGCCCGTGGCGACCTTGGTGTGGAGATGAAAATGCAGGAAGTACCAGTCATACAAAAGAGCATTGTGTTGAAATGCATCAACGCTGGCAAGCCTGTGATTGTGGCAACACAAATGATGGAAACCATGGTACAAAATGCCGTGCCAACCCGTGCAGAAGTGAATGATGTAGCCAATGCTGTTTTTGATGGTGCCGATGCACTGATGCTGAGTGCTGAAACCAGTGTGGGGGCTTATCCGATAGAAGCGGTGAAGATGATGAGCAACATTATTGCAGAAGTAGAAAAACAAGATGTGGTATATTTCAAAGGGCAAAAGCCAAAGCCTGGCTCACCCACTTTTATGAGTGATGAAATATGCTTCACCGCCTGCCGCATGAGTGACCACTTGAAAGCCAAAGCCATCATAGGAATGACCTATTCAGGATATACGGGATACAAGATTTCTAGCTTTAGGCCCAAAGCAATGATTTTCATTTTTACTAGCAATATTTCCCTTCTCAATACATTTAGCATGGTGTGGGGTGTCCGTGGGTTTTACTATAATAAATACGAAAGTACGGATGATACTTTCACAGACTTGGTAGGAATTCTGAAACAACACAACCTGGTGGAATCAGGTGACATTGTTTTGCATACCGCTAGTATGCCTATCAGCGAGAAATCTCGGACAAATACCATCAAAGTGTCGGTGGTCTAGACATCAGATTATTTAGATAAAACACTTTATAAATCGTACCTTCTCTTGCTTTTTGACTTTCAGAAATATATTCAACCAACTTGGTACTTCAACCTGAAACCCACAGAAGGGGATATTGGGTATTTGGCAAATTATGAAAAACTACAGCCTTCTGTACAGGCATTATTCGAACCCAATAAAAACTACCAGACGAAGGAAGCATACTTGCTCGACTTGGCCTATCAGGGCTGGCACAAGGGTGTTATTCATATAGATAAATCGCAGACCATTACGGTTGAAAATCCATGTAGTAATGTGGCCGACAATTACCTTTTCCTACGAAGCCACTACCACAAGGTTTGGTCGGTGTATGTGTTGCTGCTTCGATTGTTGGGCTTGAAAAATCCTTTGCGGGAAATAGCCGGTTTTATGAAGGCACGAAATCAGCATAGGGTATTGGTATATGATAAGATTTTTGACCATTCGGCTTATGACTCTTTCGATTCACCGTTGCTAAAGGCAAATCCGATGGTGACCGTAGTGATACCTACTCTAAACCGCTATGACTTGTTGGACGATGTGATGAAGGATTTGGAAAATCAAGACTACAAAAATTTCGAGGTAATATGTGTTGACCAAACTGAACCTTTTAATGAAGCATTTTACCAAAACAGGAAACTGAATCTTACTGCTTTTTACCAAAAGGAAAAAGCACTTTGGTTGGCAAGGAACACCGCACTAAAAATGGCGAAAGGAAGCTTGATTCTATTATATGATGATGACAGCCGAGTGGAGCCCGATTGGATCAGCCAACATATCAAATGCCTTGATTTTTTTCAGGCGGAATTGTCCGCAGGCATTTCCATTTCGGTGATTGGTTCTGAGGTGCCTGCCAACTACAAATTCTTCCGCTGGAGCGACCAACTGGATACTGGCAACGTGATGCTCCGTCGTGCAGTGTTTGAAAAGACCGGACTGTTCGACAGGCAGTTTGAAAAGCAACGGATGGGCGATGGAGAGTTTGGATTGCGGGCATACCTGATGGGCTTCAAGAATATATCCAACCCAAAGGCATGGAGGCTACACCTAAAAGCTGCCGAAGGTGGACTGCGGCAAATGGGCAGTTGGGATGCATGGCGACCAAAGAAATTCTGGAGTCCTAGACCAATTCCTAGTGTATTGTATTTCTATAGGAAATATTTCGGGATCAGGTTTACGCTGCTTGAATCTATCAAGAATGTGCCACCTTCAATTATCCATTTACGCTTCAAACGAAGCAAACCAATGATGTTGTTTGGGTTGCTGCTCGGCTTATGTATGTTTCCAGTTCTTATCTACCAATTTGTATGGTCGTGGAGGCTGGCAAGCAAAAAACTGAAAGAAGGAGCAAGAGTGGAAAAGCTATAAAAATGCCTTCGTGAATATATCAAATGTAGTATATGTTGTCCAAAGTTTTCAACTACAGACACAAAACTCAATATACTAAATTCAGAACTCCTTAGTGGCTTCCCAAATAACTGGCTATGCCATCATGGGTGTCCACCAATCCGTCTTTGCCCTCATTCCAATCGGCTGGGCACACTTCGCCATTTTCTTCGTTAAACTGCAGGGCCTTCACCATCCTTAGTGCTTCATCAATGCTACGGCCAAGTGGCAAGTCGTTTATCACACAGTGGCGTACAAGGCCCTCTTTGTCTATCAAAAACAATCCTCGGTAAGCCACAGCATCGTTGCCATTGTCGCCTATCCAAATTTGGTTTCCGGCATCATCATAGTCGTAGTGGCCAGCAAGCACACCATAGTTCATGGCAATAGTTTTGTTCACATCGGCCACGAGTGGATAGTGCACCCCTTCAATGCCACCAGCTTTTTGCGGTGTATTCAGCCATGCCCAGTGGGTGTGTTTGCTATCAACGCTACATCCAACTACTGCTGTGTTCAGGGCTTCAAACTCAGCCAATCGGCGTTGGAAGGCAATAATTTCTGTAGGGCACACAAAGGTGAAATCGAGTGGATAAAAATAGAATACAACGTACTTCTCGCCTATGTATTTTTCAAGTGAGAAATTATCTTCAAACTGCCCGTTTACCAGTGCATCTGCTTCAAAGTGCGGGGCTTTTTTTCCTACTAATGTGGTCATGTATTGGTTAGTTTTTTAGTTAATTTAGTATGCAAAGAAAAACAAAAACCACACTCAGATGTTCATTAATTTGTAAAAAATAGGTAAATAAAAGAAACTAACGATTCACACACTGTTGAAAAGCTTATTGAGGACCAATACTTCAATCGGATACTTTTGCAACGAACTGCACCACCAAGTGTGACAACTAAAAATTAAAAACAAAATAAAATGGCATTAGAAATAACTGACGCAAACTTCGAAGAAGTGGTAATGAAATCGGACAAACCTGTATTGGTTGACTTTTGGGCCGAGTGGTGTGGACCCTGTCGCATGGTGGGCCCAGTGGTAGAAGAACTCGCCAAGGAATACGAAGGCAAGGCCGTGATAGGCAAGCTGAACGTGGATAATAACCCCAAAGTGGCCTCCCAATTTGGAGTGAGGAGTATACCTACGTTGCTGTTTTTCAAGAACGGAGAACTGGTGGACAAGCAAGTGGGAGCTGTGCCAAAAAACATTTTGAGCAGCAAGCTGATGGCTCATATGAGCTAAGTGAAAGCTATATTTTCCTTCTTAGATTCTCGTAATCTTTGCACCAAGTGCATTGAGCCGCACATCTATTTCCTCATAGCCACGGTCTATCTGCTCTATGTTGTGAATAGTGCTTGTGCCAGTGGCACTCAGGGCAGCTATCAGTAGCGAAACGCCTGCACGAATGTCGGGGCTGCTCATGCTCACTCCCCGCAAAGGATGTTTCCGATCGTTGCCAATTACAACTGCCCGGTGCGGGTCGCAAAGGATGATGCGGGCACCCATGTCTATGAGGTGGTCGACAAAAAACAGGCGGCTTTCAAACATTTTTTGGTGAATCAGCACCGAGCCACAAGCTTGGGTGGCTGTCACTAAAACTATACTGAGTAAGTCGGGTGTAAAGCCCGGCCAAGGATGGTCGTAGATGGTGAGGCTGCTGCCGTCAATGAATGATTCTATCTCGTATTTTTCTTGGGTCGGGATATGTATGTCCCCATTTTTAAGTATATCTATCTGGATGCCCAACCGCCTGAAGGTGTCGGGGATGCAGCCGAGTTCTTCCACCTTTGGGTTTTTGATGATGATGTCGCTTTGGGTCATAGCAGCAAGGCCAATGAATGAGCCTATCTCAATCATATCGGGCAAGATTGTATGCTCTGTACCACTAAGCGATTCCACCCCTTCAATAGTTAATAGATTAGTTCCAATGCCCGAAATTTTCGCCCCCATGCGGTTCAGCATTTTGCAAAGCTGTTGCAGGTAAGGTTCGCATGCAGCATGGTAAATAGTGGTTGTGCCTTTGGCCAGCACCGCTGCCATAGTTATGTTGGCCGTGCCGGTCACTGATGGCTCATCAAGCAGCATCTGCGTGCCTTTCAGTTCGGTGGCATCCACTTGGTAAAATTTATCTTCTTCGTTGTAATGAAACCTAGCCCCCAACCGCTGAAACCCGATGAAGTGGGTGTCTAACCTGCGGCGGCCTATTTTGTCGCCACCGGGTGTGGGTATATATCCTTTGCCAAATCGTGCCAGCAGCGGCCCCACCACCATCACCGAGCCACGCAGTCCTGCCCCCTTGGCCTTAAATTCAGGGCTGATGAGGTACTCTAGGTTTATATCTTTGGCTTGGAATTCATACGAACCTTTGGCCAGTTTGCGAACGCTCACACCAAGGTCTTGCAGCAGTTCAATCAGTTTTTTTACATCCAATATTTCAGGGATGTTGTTGATGATGACCTGCTCCGATGTGAGCAATACGGCAGATATTACCTGCAATGCTTCATTCTTGGCTCCCTGCGGTGTCAATTCGCCCCTCAGCCTGTGGCCGCCTTCTATCTTGAAACTTCCCATTGTTCAGTTTTTGGTTTTAGCTTGCAATAATAGTGGGCTTGGCCACACCAATATGAATCAAAGTATTCACAGGGTGGTGCAAACAAATAGATAACTGCTTGCCACCAGCAGCCAACTACAAACACTATACAGCGAAGGGCAGATCACCATCAACCTACCGGGTAATACGGAGCAGGTGCGATATGATGGATGTTGGAGGACGGGTAGTGTTGTCGCAAACCTGCACCAGCAGGCAGCTGCAACTCAACACCGCACAGCTTGCAATGGGTTGTTACGTATTAAAAATTGTCACCCTGAGCGGAGGCGAAGGGGCGGCCAATGAAACGAAGGTGGCCAAGGTAGTGGTGAGGTGATGTGCTAATTAGGTAAGTGGTTGGCGAGGACGCCAACCACGGGTAAATATACAAAAAGGGCGGCCAATAGGCCGCCCTTTTTGTTGTTAGGAGGTCAATTCATGTTAAGATCGGTATTATTCAATAAAAAATATGCCTTGCTCACGCAACCATTTTTAGGTTAACTTTGTCTTAGATTCAATATCCGGATATGTGGCCATCGAAACCTAACAAAGAAGCCACGGAAGAGGAAGTGCTAAAGGGCTGCCTCAGCCGTGATCGTGCCTGCCAGAAAGCAGTGTTCGACCGCTATAGTGGCCGCATGCTCTCGCTATGTTTTCGCTACAGTCGGGATAAGATGGAGGCTGAAGACATATTGCAGGAAGCTTTCATCCGCGTGTTTGACAGCCTGCACCAGTTCGGCTTCAAAGGTTCGTTTGAAGGATGGCTGAGAAGGGTAATGGTGACCACCGCCTTGAATCATTATCGGAAGAAAAAGAACGAAAGAATGGAAGTGGATATGGAAGAAGCAGTGGAGGTGGAAAAAGCAGAATTTGACAACTACGATAACCGATTTGAACTGAAAGAACTGATGGCCATGGTGCAAACCCTGCCAGCCCAATACAAGGCCGTTTTTAACCTATATGCAGTGGATGGATATAACCACCGCGAGATAGCCGAAATGCTGGGCATAAGCGAAAGCAGCAGCAAGAGCAACCTAAGCCGAGCCAGAGGAATCTTACAAAGAATGATCACAGAAAAACATAATTACATACATGGAAAACTTCAACAAAATTGATGACCTTTTCAAGCAATTGAACAAAGATAGCTTGACACCCGGCAGCAGGGTGTGGGCAGCAGTAGATGCCGACCAACGCCGTAAACGCAGGGGAATTGCCCTTTGGTGGTGGGTACCTTTGCTATTGATAGCTGGCGGCGGCTTTGGTTTTTGGGCTCTGCAAAGTGAGGCAGATACAAAATTAGCGGCGGCCATTGTAAGTCAACACTCAGAGGAAGTCATTGAATCTACAAAGTCAAGCCAGCAAATCGAAAATGGACAATTAGCTATTCAAGTGCCCAAAAACAGACCAGACTACTCTTCATTGAAGGTATCTGCCACTAATTATTCACATCCGGTTGCTGACAACGCAGTCGAGTCTAAAGCAAATCCTGTTTCAGATAATGTGTCGATTGCTTCAGGTGAGGAAGCAATCGAGCCCAAATTGGAAGATGTAGTTACAATGAATTCAAATGAAACCAAAGAGCCAGTTCTTTCCATAGAAAATACCAAGAGTATTGTGGAAGCCAAGGCGGATGATGGAGGCATGAAGCAACCCGAAACAGAAAAGAAAAAAAATGAAGCGGAGAAAACCAAGAGGCCAACATTTCAACGCCTGTATTTGGATGTGAGTATTCCTTTGGTACGTTGCTATCGTAGGCTAAAAACCAACGACCCCTCGCTTACTGCCCACAAAGCCCTTCGCAACTTCTCGGAGATTACTCTTCACACGGCTGGCTTTAATGTTTCGTTGGCATGTATGCTCACCCCCAAATCTTCGCTCAACGTAGGGCTGATGTACCTCACGCAAGGTCTGAGCAGCAGTTTCCGTGACACCTTTGGGGGCTTCACCCAAAATGGCAACCAGAAATTCCATTACTTAAAAGTGCCATTGCTCTATTCCTACTATTTCACTACCAAAAGCCACTTTATCCCTGTTTTTTATGTGTCAGGTGGCATGAATGTGAACATGCTGCTAGCAGTACAGGGTTCAGTGCTCGACTTAAATGCCAGTGTCCCCGGCCAACTTGTCAATCTAAGTAATCAACCCCTGAAAAAAGTAGGTTCGGAGTTTTGTGTGAAATGGGGTACCACCTTCACCATCAACCCCAAAGACGAGGTGCTTCTCAATGCTACTGGTGCGTTTTCTCCTTTTTCTGCTTTCAATTCCAACTACCCAATCATACAAAACAACTTCTATTATGGATTTGAATTGGGTGTGCGAAGAAGGCTTTAGTATCGTGCCATGGCAACCGTAATGCGAATTGATATAACCAATTAAT
>SHWZ01000013.1 GCA_009693575.1 Flavobacteriaceae bacterium
CTCTACTTCATCAGCATCAACACCAAGTTCGGCTGCTTTTTTAAGTATAACATTTCTTTCTTTTTCAGTTACTTGACCATTAGCTAAAGCGAGATCAATTAGTTTTTCAATTTCTGGGTGCATGTTATTTTGTTTATTATTTTTTTGTCAATTTTATTTACAACTCTTTACCCAAAAAATTATACCAATAATTACTAAACTCACAGTAACAAATATAATAATATCATTCTGTCTTTTTGCACCTTTCATCTTACCTTCAAATGAAGCTAATTGATCTAACAAAAGAGTTTCGTTAGCATATAGTATTCTAGTTTTTTTTATTATTTCCATTGCCTTGATGTTCCATGCTAAACTCTCTTTTTCTAAAGTGCCTAAAATTGTTTTGGTTGAACCATTTGCAACACTTACAGATAATAAGTTAATGATTTCGCCTTTTGAAGATGGAATTGGGTAGTTTCTTATTAAATTAACAATCTTATTTTCAAAATATTCTCCATCTATTTCTCCTTTAACTCCTTTTGTAGATTGTAAATTATTTTTTTCGTCTTTTATTTCTTGTATTGCTTTTAGCAGTTCATTTACATTAGCGTTATTTGTTATAGTGCTTGAATCAACAGAATATCTCCATTTGATTTCTTCTACTCGTTGATTAATCTTTGCTAATTCATCTGATTCAATATTTATATTTTTTGTTGTTTTTATCAAAGATAAAGTTTCTGATAATTTTGCAATCCATACTTGCCTTAAAGAAGCTTCTAAACCGTCATCTTCAATCTTACCAATTGAGAAAGTAAAAAATTCAACAAAGGATTCTTTATTTATTGGTATTTTATATTTACTAATTATATCTCTTTCAGAATTTGGATTTAATGCAATTTTATCAATTAAATTTTTTAAGGCATCAAATCTTATCTCATAACCACATTGTTCACAGCTATTTACAAATGCATCAACATTTGCACCACAAGAAGGGCAAGCCTTAATCACACCAGCCTTTTCCTTTGTTGGTTTAATTGTAGGTTGATTCAATTGGTGAAGCCGACCATCCAATACCATTTCAACTTCATCTTTATCTTCGCCTAATGCCTCAGCTTTACGAAGAAGAATTGCTCTTTCTTTTTCGGTTATTTGACCATCAGCTAAAGCGAGGTCAATTAGTTTTTCAACTTCTGGGTGCATGTTATTTCTTTTGAATATTCTTAATTGTTTCTTTGTAAGTTTCGTATTTTAATCTATTCTTCATTTTTACAAATATAGTTTTTTATAAGGTTGCGTACAACTTACTTATAGGGGAAGTTTTTAATCCCAAAACTTCCTCCTATTTGTTTGCTAGGCAAAAATAGGGGAAAGTTTTGTTAGTATTTTAGTTTCCTATTATTTTTATGTCGAGCTTATCAAGAGGGCTTATTATTTTGTCGAGAGACTTCTGGCTCACGTGGGTGTAAATCTCTGTGGTCTTGCTGATTATGTGCCCAAGCAGTTCTTGTATGAACCGAAGGTCGGTGCCAGCTTCAAGCAGGTGAGTGGCAAGCTGTGCCTAAGCATGTGAAGGTTTCGGTCACTGGTTGGCGTCCTCGCCAACCAGCAGCAGCACGGAACGAAAAAACTCGGTTATTATTTTGTTCATTTTATCTTTTGTTTTAACAAGGCGAAAGTAAGGAGAAAACAATTATTTAGGGCTTGGCCGCGTGAGGGATGGAAGCGGCATCCTCGTCCCGATAGCTATCGGGACGAGATACAGCGTAGAGCCCGACCCTGTGGGATTTTTTCACAGGGGCACGCCCAAACTAATTGTACATACCTCCCAATGCTACCAAGGGTTAAATACTCTTTAAAAAAAATGCAACCGTAATTTGCAGGGCTTTTGAGCATTTATGAGAAAAATATTTTGGTTCGTTTTACTGGTTTCCAATGCTGCCCTTGCCCAACGGAACATGGGTTTTGCAGGCAAGTTGAGCGGAACGGTTCGTGACAATTTTACAAAAAAACCTGTAGCCTACGCAGCCCTATTCCTTAGCCACCTCCGAGATTCGAACCAGAACGGTGGTGCCTTGGCCGACACAGCAGGCAATTTCCTTTTTGAAAACCTAAGCCCCGGCAGGTATTTGTTGAAAGTATCATTCATTGGCTACAAAAATTTTGTTTCAGATACCATTTCCATCAACCAACGGACTCCCGAGAAATCGTTGCCCAGCATAGTGCTTGAGCCATTAGACCGCAGCCTGAACGGAGTGGAAATAACCGGACAAAAAGACCAGTTTGTGCTGGGGGTTGACCGCAAGATATTCAACGTGGACAAGAACCTGATGGCAGCTGGCGGCTCGGTGATGGATGTGCTAAAACAGGTGCCCACTTTGCAAGTGGACATTGACGGAAAAATCAGTTTGAGAGGTAGCGAGAATGTGATTATTTTTATCAACGGAAAACCATCAGGAATTAATGCTAGCAACCGCGAAACGATATTGGCACAGATACCTGCTGCGAACATTGAACGAATAGAACTCATCACTAACCCATCGGCCAAATATGATGCAGAAGGGATGAGTGGCATAATCAACATAGTAACCAAAAAAGCGGAGGGGAAAGAGAAGAACGGCAGTGTGACAGCTTCGGCAGGAACCGGAAAAAAATATACGTTGAGCGGTGTGTGGAACTACCGCAGCCCCAAGTTCAGCACCACCCACAATCTTGGTTACCGCCTCAATACGCATTGGATGGGTGGCTACAGCCTGCGTGATGATATGTATCAACAGACATTGCGGGGGGCCTTGAACACATATACCAGCGGCTACAATCAGGGCAATAGCCTGAATGCTAGCGGCAGCATTGATTGGGTGCTAAAACGTGACCGCACACTTGGGGTAACGTATTTGGTAGGAGGAAATAGGGGTAATAATCCCGAAAAAAACAGGTATAATTTCTACGATAGCATGCGGATAAAAAACCGCATGTACGACCGCAGCACAGCACAGGCCAAAGCAGGGCTGAACACAGACCTAGGCATCAACTACCAAAAGAATTGGAAGCCCCAAAAAGCTGACCTAAACTTATCGGGCAGCTATTCGTATAATGGCAATGGCAATGTGAGCAATTTTACGCAAACTGAGCTTGGGCTTGACAGCGTATCAAGCCTTGCTTGGGACCCGGTGCTGGAGGCCAACAACAGTGCAAGCAAAGTGCATGTAGCAGTAGCCCAAGCCGACTACAGCAAGCAATATAAAAAGAACAATCTAAAATTGGAGGCAGGCTTCAAATCAACCTACCGAAATTTTGACAGTAAACTGGCAGCCGATTCATTTAACCATGCCATGAATACAACTGTAAAAAACAATGGCATCAGCAACCATTTCACTTATCAAGACAATGTGAATGCAGTGTATATTTCTATGCAAGGCATCTGGCGAAAGTGGGGCTGGCAAGCGGGAGTAAGAGCCGAAGATACACGCCTGAAAATATACCAGGAAGTGGGCGACAGTACAAGTAAGAACAACTATGTCAATCCGTTTCCAACGTTGCATTTGACACGAAAAACAACCAAAGCTGGAGAGTTTCAATACAGCCTAAGCCGCCGCATCAATCGCCCCGACAGCCGCAGCCTGAACCCCTTTGCCGAATATAGCGACCCGAAGAATCTACGTAAAGGCAACCCCTATCTAAAGCCCGAACTTATATGGTCGACCGAACTAAGCTGGCAGTTGCAAAAGAAGAAATACACGCTCACCACCTCTATTTATTTCAGACAAATAAACCAAACAATCCAACGTTACCTCAGTTTGGATAGCAATGGTGTTTCGATGGTGGACATGCGTAATCTGGATTACGGGCAAAACATGGGTTTGGAATTGAATGGCCGTTACTCGCCTTTCAAATGGTGGAATCTGAATGGAAACATCAACTTATTCCAGAGCAAATTATTTGGAACCACACAAGAGGGAGAATTAAACGCCGTGAACAAAAGCTACAATGCCCGACTGCAAAGCAACATGAAGTTTGGAAAATGGGGCGAATTGCAACTGAGCGGAAACTACATCGGCCCCAACGTATTACTACAAGGCATGATGGGCAGCATGTATAGTACTGATGCCGCTTATCGCTACGATTTCAAGAAAGGAAAAGGCACAATTACGCTCAACGTTTCTGACTTGTTCGATACCCGAAGGATGTTGTTTGAAACCCGAGGGATTAACTTTGTGCGGGATGTGTATCGCAAGCGGGAAAGCCGTATTGCTATCCTCACTTTTGTATATCGCTTTGGCCGCAATGTTGCAAAGCCCGATACCGAACAAAAACGCCGCCGCTCGGACGAAAACCAAGGTGGCGGAATGGATATGGGGATGTGAGCAATGATAACCTAAAAAGAAAGGCCAGCAGTAATTGCTGGCCTTTCTTTTGGGGATGAATTTTAAGCTACTGGTGGCACTTCGGGTGTAGCCGCCTCCGTCAACTCCGTCTTGGGCTCTTGCGGTTCTATGCTGGTATCCATATATTCTTCGTAGGTGGTTTTGTGGGTGAAAGGGCGTTTGCCAAGTATCAGTTCCAAGTCGTATTGGAAAATGACTTCCCGTTTCAGCAGTTCGCCGGCAAGCTTATCAAGCAGTTCACGTTTTTCCAGAAGCATTTCCTTGGTTTTGGCGTAAGCCTCACGAATCATTTTTCGCACTTCTTCATCTATTATCTCTGCGGTCTTTTCACTATAAGGTTTGATCATGGCATACTCCTGCTGTGGGTCGTGGAAATTGACCTGCCCGACGCGTTCGTTCATGCCGTACATCGTAATCATTGCGTAGCAGGTTTTGGTCACACGTTCAAGGTCGTTGCTGGCTCCTGTGCTTATTCGGCCAAACACTATTTCCTCGGCAGCCCTGCCTCCAAGAGTCATGCACATGGTGTCGGTCAGTTGCTCTACGGTATACAAAAATTGCTCTTTTGGCAGATACTGAGCATAGCCCAAAGCGGCAACACCACGTGGCACAATGCTCACCTTCACTAAAGGATCCACATGCTCCAAGAACCAACCCAAAACAGCATGACCACTTTCATGAAAAGCTACAATCTTCTTCTCTTCTGGTGATATGATTTTATTTTTCTTTTCCAAACCGCCAATCACACGATCAATAGCATCCTGGAAGTCTTTCATGTCCACCGCTTCCTTGTTATTTCTGGCAGCTATCAGTGCGGCTTCGTTGCACACGTTCATGATATCTGCTCCTGCAAAACCGGGGGTCTGAGCTGAAAGTTTCTTGGGGTCAACTTCTTCAGCAAGTTTCAAAGGTTTCAAATGCACCCTAAAAATATGCTCCCTTCCATTCAGATCAGGGGCATCAATTGAAATCTGCCTATCGAAACGACCCGGACGCATTAAGGCTGAGTCCAAAATGTCGGGGCGGTTGGTGGCTGCTAAAATGATAACGCCGCTATCCGTACCAAAACCGTCCATCTCTGTCAGCAATTGGTTCAAGGTGTTTTCGCGTTCATCGTTTCCACCTTGCATTGCGTTGCGTCCACGTGCACGGCCAATGGCGTCTATCTCATCTATAAAAATTATACAAGGGGCTTTCTCCTTTGCCTGACGGAACAAATCCCTGACACGGCTGGCACCTACACCTACAAACATTTCCACAAAATCAGAGCCTGAGAGTGAGAAGAAAGGGACATTGGCTTCCCCTGCCACAGCTTTTGCCAACAAGGTTTTGCCCGTTCCAGGAGGACCAATTAGTAATGCTCCTTTCGGAATTTTGCCACCCAGTTTGGTATATTTTTCAGGAGTCTTCAAAAAGTCAACAATCTCCATCACCTCCACCTTGGCTTCTTCCAATCCAGCTACATCAGCAAAGGTGATATTTACTTTAGTATCCTTGTCAAATAACTGAGCCTTCGACCTGCCAATATTGAACAACTGCGAACCGCCACCACCCATCCCGCCGCCCATTCTTCGGAAAAGCACCGCCCATAGGCCAGCTATAAGCAGCACCCAGAGCAAAATACTTAAGATGTTTCCAGTATAATCTTGACGCGAAACATATTTGAGTGGAATCTCTTCGTCCTTGGTATAATTGTTTTCCTTGTAAGCCTCGTCCAGCTTACGGGCCAGCTCATCCACACTACCAATGTCGTAGTAGTAGTGAGGCCCATCTTTGTTTATCACATTGTTGCTTTTGTCTCTGATGGCAGAATAACGCTGCTCTTGAAGTTTCTCCTTTTTTAACGTGATTTCAATCCGTTGCTTGTTTATCACTTCTATCTTCTCGATATCGTGATTGCCAATCATGTCCTTCCTTACCGCTGACCAAGGGGTCTCTACGGGTTCTGGTTTTGGGAAAAACTGAATGGCTATAAATGCAATGATGATAAGAGCGTAGAACCAGTAAAAATTTACCTGTGGGAAACCCGGTTTCTTAGGCTTCCGGTTTTCAAACGGATTGTTCGATTGTTGTTGCTGCTTGTTTGGCCCCATGTTGGGCTCTGTTTCCTGCAGGTTTGGTGAAGGGATTTGGGGTTCTTCGGCCATTATGGGTACTGTAAAAATAATTTAATGTAAGAGGTCAATATCAATGCCCTTGGGAAGAAAAACATCGAATACTGCCAAATGTTCTGCTAAAAATACCCTAGCTGCAAAAGTGGCACGAAGGTATTGGGTAATTGGGTATTGAATAAAATGAAAAAAGGCCAGACATTTAGTCTGGCCTTTTTTATGTGTACTTCGGTATGAAGTGGGCCCACCTGGGCTCGAACCAGGGACCCGCAGATTATGAGTCTGCTGCTCTAACCAACTGAGCTATAGGCCCTGCTTTTGCAAGCGGGTGCAAAAGTAATCACGAAAGCTAAATATGCCTTTTGGAATTTTGAAAAAAATATAAGATATGAACTACCTCAACAATATAAACGTGCCCGGCACATTGTATTCACGTTCGTCGTAGCTGTACACTTTTAGGCGGTACATGTAAAGCCCGCCAGGTGCTAATACTCCGTTAAATTTGCCGTCCCACCTCGGAACACTAGGGGTTGCCACAAATATTTCTTCACCCCAGCGGTTGTATAGTACCAGGTCATATTTATTGATGAATGTGCCTATTGGTCCATATGTTTCGTTGATATCATCATCGTTGGGGCTGAAGGCATTTGGCATCCAAAAACGGGGTTGTTGTTGCAGACACAGTAGGTTCGAATAACTACGGGCATCACCGCTATCAGGGTTTTGCACGGCCACTAATCGGTAGCAAAAGTTGCGAATATCATATTCAAGCAAACTATCTAGGTGACTATAAGGTGTATCTGTAAAAGTCTTCACGTGTTGCCATGCATTGTTATCGTCCATTCTCCACATTTCGTAGCGGTCTACTCCACCTTTCCAATAGGTGAACTCGTTAAAGTGCATAAAATTATAGAAAGCGTTACCGCTTCCTTCGGTAAACAGGCTTGGTTTACCTTCAAGAAACACAATACAGGCTTCGTTGCTCGGACTGCTCACATTACCGCAACTGTCAGTAGCCACTACCCGATAGCAATTGCTTCTATCTAAGTTTAAGATTTCATCATAATAGAAGGTGTCAGCATTATCCATCGTTATTAGCTTCGTCCAGCTTTTGCTTCCATTGTATTTGCGGAATACTTCATAACGAGCCACATCAAAACCACCTGCACTTCCCCATTCCAATTTAATACCCGTGTTGGGCTTGTCAACTGTGACGTATTTCAAATAAGAAGCTTGCGGCGGGGTGTGATCTTCGGCACGGTTGATGGATGAATCGCTATTGCTATTCACCGACAAATCGTTCAACTTCACAGCTTGAATCTGATAGGCCATCAACTGGGTGCATGTGAGCGGAGTATCAAGCCATGCATACGTTCCACTATCCATAATAGCTATGACATTATTTTCGCGAAGTATTATATAATTTGAAACTGGCCAGCCAAAATAACTGTTCCAGTTCAGGCGAATATTCTGTTCACCAGGTGTAGTCATGAGCCTTATCGTTCCATGCTCTTCCGAATATTCGCTGATGTTGTCACAACTGTCTATAGCCCTGATGCGGTAAAAATATACCGTATCTGTAGTGCTGAGACCTCCATCAATATAGTTGGTTGTATATCCACTGATGCCCAATTGCTGCCAGTTGGCGTCATCTTTCAGCCTGCGTTCGACGAGGTAGTGGGCAACATCTCTACTGCTGCTATGTTTCCAGTTGAGGGTGACACATCCATCAAAGCTGCTGCTGCCAGTAACTGACACAGCAACAATTTCACTAACTATAGGCTTGCTTGTATCGAAGGTAAGTACATATTGAGTATCAGAATACGATTTCATTCCATTGGGGTCAATGGCTGTGATGCGGTAGTAATATATCTTGTTGCAATTGGCAGATGAGTCGATGACCACTTGGGAAAGGTTGTCTAAGGTAAAAATTGGAGTCCAGCTAATTTGGTCAGCATCCATTCTTTCGACAATATAATCCCATTGTGGGAAGCCTTCGTAGGCTGTCCAGCTCACTAATACTGCATCGTTCATGGCAGTGGCGGTCATGTTCATCGCCGTATGAAGGTCTGATGGGGCAGATTCGTTTCCACAGCTATCGGTTGTTGTCACATAATAAGAATATATCGAGTCGCGGGTGTTCAAGTTGGCATCAGTATAATAAAGTGTGCCTGGAAGCGGGTCTATCCAATCGACAAAGTGGTTTAAACTACCACCATTCACACTTCGATAAATTTTGTAGCCGCTCCTGTTTCGCTCCATGGAGGCCGCCATTTGTATTAGAAGTGTTCCAGCAACATCAGAAGTTGTTTCCACCGAAGCCATGTCAATAAAGGCGATGGCTGGTGGGATTGTGTCGAAGGGCGTGGCCCTCACGGAGTCGCTCCAAGAAGACGAAGGGGTGAAACCCATCTCTGCAGAGTGGATGCGGTAAATATATTCTACACCACAGCTTACCAATGTATCCACTAATGCGAAATTGCTGGAATCAACCTGATACATATACGTCTGCACATTGCCTCGGTTGTCGCTTCTTTCAATGATATACAAACCGACAAGCCAGCCTTCGTAACGACTCCAAGTAATCGTGTTTTGCAGATTGCCTGCTGTCACTTCCAAGTTTACGGGGCTACTTGTTTCTGATAAGAATCCTTCCCTGTCACAGAGGTCATATGTCACTATCTTGTACCAATACCTACCCGAAACTGTGTTTATAGAATCGTGGATATAACTAGTGTCATTCAATTTGGTAATATCAGCCAGAAAGTTGTACCCGCTGTTCACCGAAACAGATGAACCATAAATATGGTAGCCACGAGCCAAGGTATCGGCTGCAGGATTTCTACTCCATACTAAGCGAACTTTTCCAAGGGTATTATCCGTGTGCGAAACAGTGGCGAAATAAACAAATGGAGCTGATGGGACAGGATATACAAACGGAGCAGCACAGAAGCTGTCAGAAAAGGAGGTGAACTGTCCACTACTGTCGATTGATTTTACAACATAACAATAGGTAGCCCCGTATATTACATTGGTATCTTGCAGGCTTGTGGTGTTGGCATTCAGCGAAAAATTTACGTTGTTTTGTCCAACAGAATCCGAACGAATTACCGTGTAGTTGGCCGTACCTGCTGTATATTTTGAATAAGTCGACCAGTTAAGGTCTATCTGTGGGCGACAGGGGTAATTTGACCAACTCAATTTCATTACACATTCCGTATCTGACGATACAGAACGGTTCAGTATATTGCAACTATCGTAGGCCAACACATAGTAGCAGTATCTTAATGATTGAGGGTAGATGCCCGAATCAGTAAAGTTCGTTACATCCACTACATCAGCTATGCGGCTGAATACGCCGCCTGACATTGAACGCCACACCTCGTGGTTACGTACATCAGGGCTCGCACTTTTTGCCCAGAACAAATCAATGCTGTTGTTGCCTGAAACACTTGCGTATTTCAGCTTTGCAGGTTCAGGCTTTATGGTATCATAAGGAATGGCCGACACTGAATCTGAGAAGGAAATTTTACCAAAACTTGAGGTGGTGACAATTCGATAACTATAGGTTTGATTGCAGCCCAGCCCGGTATCAATGTAGCTTGAATCCTGCCCAGGGTTGTATAAATTTGCCCATGCACCATTCACCCATTTTTGTATCATCTGGGTTTCACTAACAAAGCCGATATATTTCAGCCACTCCAATTTCACCGCTTTGTTTAGAGCTGTAGTTACTGTGTTTGTAGCTTCGTGGAAGTTGCTTGTGGTGGATGTGTTTGTACTGCAACTATCATAAGCTGTTACCGAAATTTGGTAAACAGAATCATCAGTGTTCAATCCTGAAATAACCACGGTAGTATCATCTTTTGTATAGGTGTACTGGTCAGTAAATCCTCCGCTTGGAGTAGTGATGTAAAGTGTATATCCGCCTACATCAGGTGTGGGTTTGCTCCATGCCGCTTCTATGCTTCCTACATAGGGAATTGTGACATAATAAATTGACGGTGGCGAAGGTGCTACACTATCAAATGGGGTGAGCCAAAGTGTATCTGATAGGCTATATCTGTCACCGCCATACTCGGTTGCGAGCACCTGATATATCTGTGTTTGATTGCAAGGCAGGTTATCATCTATATATGTTGAGTCGGCCACATCAACTGAATCTAATAGCTGGAAGGAACTGCTTGGATTGTCCCAACGCAAAATATAGTAAGAACGTATTTGGTATCCGGCAAATTTGTTCCATACCAAATGGCTCTTCAGGTGGTCGGGCTGGCCGCGAAGCTGCAACTGCTTGTACTGAATGGATGGCGTAGCATTCGAACAAGAATCGATTACATAAAGCTGATAGGTATATTCCGTTGTGCGGGTATCAGTGGTGTCATACTCAATATACGTTTGCCCCGGGCTTCCAAAAAGCACTAGTTTCACTTGCTTGAATGCTCCTCCATTATCACTTCGTCGAACTGAATATGCATAAATATCACTACTGTCAGCCCCTAGGAAAGTTATTTCCACAATACCATCGGCTACCACACTCACGTTTTGGAATGAGCCAGAATCAGATGCTATCGTATCCAAAGGAGGAATTGTCACCGTATCGCTCCAGGCTATGTATTGTCCGCTACTATCTTGAGCCGAAATACGGTAATGCACATAGCCATTACAAGGAGAAGGATAATCAGTGTAGAAACTATCTGTTCCTGACACAGTGTCAATTGTCCATAGGGCCACACCACTGTCTTTTCTTTCTATAAAATAATATTTAACCGGCCATCCTTTGTAACGAGTCCAGTACATTTTGTTCCTGATTTTCTTAGCCAGCACGGTCAGGTCACTAGTCTTATGAATGCTGGTGCTGTCTGTCACCTTTCCGCATGAGTCCACGTTCAGCATATAGTACCAGTGGTTAGCTGTAATCGTATTTATGCTTGTATGGTTATAGGTTTGCTGCGATGGAGGTAGGTTATTGGCCAACAAAGCAAAACTTCCTGCAGTACCGTTGCTGCTGTAATACAATCTCGATGATTGCACAAAGCTGTCAAGTGCCAAAGCATTCCACCTGATTTCTATTTCGCCTGTTGTGCTACTAGTCAAAGTCTTGGAAGCATGCTCAATGATAGGCCCGCGAATTGGAAAATAATTTACCTCTACAGAGTCGCTCCAACTATAAGCTGAGCCACTTGCTAGTTTAACCCTAATGCGGTATTTGTATAGATTGAATGGGCTGATAGTGTCGCTAAGATTAGAGTCGCTTGGCGATTGATTCAGGTAAAGAATATATGCCCCGCCATTCATGGAACGAAACACTTGAAAGCTATCCAAAGGCAGACCTTGATAACTGTTCCAGTTGAGTTGTATTTTTTTGTTGCAAAAATCAAGCTTGCCTTTCAGCTCCACACTGCAGTGTGAGATGCTCTTTCCACTACTATTATTCCCGCAACTATCTATCGCTTCCAGTGCATAGCAATAGTAATATTCGTACGTCTTTACCCCCGTGTCGGTGTATGACGAATAGCTGTAGTCGAGCGTATCGTAAGGATATAAGGCACCTCCATCCACACCACGATATAGTATGTAGCGGTCCACATCAGTATTACTCTTGCTAAAGGTGAAACTTAGCGAATTAGGCCCATTGTTGGTGATCACTGAAATGATTGGCTTGATGGGAGCAATGGTATCAACGGGAATAACTACTAAAGTGTCGGAATAACTCTTTATCGTTCCCAAACCGTTTAACATCTCCATTCTATAAAGGTTGGTACCGCAAGCAACACCGGTGGAATCTTCATACGTAGAATCGTAGGAGTAGAGTGAGGTAATGTTCACCCAGTATCCGTTGACGTACTTCTGAACATTATTGTACGCCACATTAAAACCTTTGTAAGTGTTCCAATATAAGAAAGCCCTATTATTTCCAGGTGTTCCTTTCAATTGAACATCGCAATGAATTTCACTTGGGGGAGATGAGAGATTAGAACAACTATCGCGGGCAGCTATGTAGTAGCAGTATTTGTCTCTGAGTGTATTCAAACCAGTATCATTGAATAACACAAGAGATGCAGCTGGATAGTTAAATGTTTTTACCAACTGATATGACCCGCCATTTGTACTTCGGAACACATCGTAGTTATTAATATCAGCCGATGGAGATTTGGTGAAGTATAAATTAACCTGTTTATCGTTGACAACGGTTACATATTTGATAGCCGGAGCAGATGGCGGAATGGTGTCGAATGGAAAAAGCATTACTGTATCTGTCTGACTATTTATCACTGTATCAAAAAGACTATTGAACTGGATCAGGTAAGTATATTCCTGATTACATATCAATCCAGTGTCTTCCCAACTTGTAGCATTCTTAGCTAGCGTTTTAATCCGAACTAAGGTGCCTCCATTCACTACTCGGTACACATGAATACTGTCGACCTGAAACCCTGAGTATGCAGTCCACCAAAGTGCATTTTTAAGATTCCCTGCTTTCCCTTGCAAGTTGACTGGACAATGTTCTTCATACATACTGCCATAGTTTCCACAAGAATCACGGGCTTGAATTTTGTAACAAGGAAGATACTGGGATTGGTTGGGAACTACTGTAGTATCATAATAAAAATAATTGCTACTATTGTTTGATATTATGGAGTCCAACAGCACATAGGTACTGCCATTGAACTTGTAAACTCGGTAATATTTCACATCGAAGGAATCGTTGCGTTTCCATTCCAACATTACCGTGTTGCTATTGTTGATGGTGACCCGCTTGAAACCCATGATGATGGGCGGTACCACATCCGCTATCAATTCTTTATTGCTTTCATTGCTATAGGCAATCAAGCGAGTAATACTGTCGTAGGCTACCACATAAAAGTTGATGCTGTCGGAACATCTAGCAGCATTGACATAGTAAACTGTATCGCTTGTGCTGTCTATCAAAATGAAGTTACCAGCAGTGGTATTGCGGTATATGAGATATTTGTATTTTCCGCGGTTGCTTGGAGCATTCCATTCAAAGTCGGCTCGCCAGCTGTATAGTTTTGAAATATCGGTAAGTATAGTGCTCACCTCAGCCCCGGGGCTAAGGCTATCACATATGTTCTGGGTACGCATCAAGTATTCATATCGCATGCTATCTGCATTACTAACCCCATTATCTGTGTATGTGGTAGCAGTTGCAGAGCTTACGCTGTCGATCAAAGCATACGTACCACCAGCAGGCCGTCGGAATATTTTGAATCGCTTGAAATTGCCAACGCTAATCGGGGGTGTCCAACTCAACTTTACAGAAGTTTTACTAACTATGTGTGCTACTCTTGGGTCGGGGTCATACAGCGTACCCATTGGATTCACCTTGATGCTGAAAGTTTTTTGCACAGAACCACAAAGTGTGTCGATTACAGTAACAGTAAAAATGTACGTTTGCCCCACACGGCAACACCCGGGTATCCAACAAAAAGTTTGGGTTACTGTAGTATCTCCACCGGTTGAATCCATGGTGGCAAGTGGGCTGCACTGTCCATCTACTCCGGTAAAAATAGCTCCAGAAGCAGTGAGGCTTATTTTTGTGTTGATGGAATCATACGCCTTAAAATCGAAACAAAGTGTATCGCCAATAGTGATGGTGCGATTGTAATAAGTGCTGCTTGTGAATCCAGCAGGTAATACTACTTTCGGCGGATTGTAGTTGCCACAAGGGCGGGCTATTATCTGCAAATCCCTTCGGCTGGTATTCACCAAATAGCTTGTACCGTTTGCCAATTTGCAATATTCTTTTACCTCCACCGATAATACATAGTTCTGTTGCAGTGTTGTATAAATTCTGAGTTCACCAGTAACCGAATTTAGACCTACCCAGGAATTTGTATTGCCAAGCGGATAACTCAATGCAAAATTGTCGCCGCCCTTGGCACCTGGCCATGTAATATTGGGTATGCTGCTAGGGGCAATTCCATTTATTCCCCCAGCACCAGAGCCACCATAAGGAGTAACCAAAGTATAAACAAGTGAATCCCCATCCGGGTCATATGCATTGTGATTGAAACTTACTGTATCGTCGTTGCAAATTGACACAGCGGCTAAGCTAGCAAAATTAACTGAATTGTTGGTGTAGGAAGTTGGGGGGATAAACATTGACCAACTCATACCCGTACTTCCTGGGGAGTTCACATTGTAGGTTGCAGCATTGCGGCAACAAGAAGATGCAGTTACATAATATCCATAAGCACTAGAATTTACTTTAATAAATCCCTCGTAAATTACTTCAGCAACACATACCCCATTGTTAGAAATACAAGGAGGAGTTATCTTTTTTTCGTTAGTATATCCTGTCTTTCGACTTAGACTACCAGACCCTACTTCCACATTGTTATTGGCGTTGTAATATTTTATTCCTGCATTAGCCGGCAATTGTGAACCAGAATTACAATCCCGGTAAACCTTCATCGTAATTTTATACTCCCACTGTGCACCGCTTTTCCCCTTGTATTCATAGCTAAAATCAGCACCCATGATATGCGAAGCCGCTGTCTGTTTGCCACAAGCCAATATAAAAAAAAGCACTAGCCAAGAACAAATCCTTTGGCGAATGCGAGTAAGGGAAGGGCTGTATTTTGTAGAGTTAGGCAATAAGGGTTCAAATTTACGGATAAAAATTCATACAAACAAGGATGAACTTTAGACGTAAAAATTGGGGATAAGGTTGCGTGGGATACCACCTCTCCCCAGCCCCTCTCCCATCGGAGAGGGGCGGCACTTTGACCAAACCTCTATCTGGCCTTACTCTTCAAAAGAAGGAGCGGCTTCAATTATTTTCAGGTTGACAAATTATTTAGGTTGTTTTGGTATGGCTCCTCCCCTAAAAGGGGGAGGCTGGGTGCGGGTCAATACACTTTCTTAACCTTGTCCTTTTTGCCATTGAACTCAAACATGTCGCCTGCCTTTTTGCCCAATAAACATTTGGCCAAAGGCGAAGCCAGCGATACCACCATTACCTTTTGTTTGCCCACCATCACCACACCAAGTCCCACCGAAATAAACACCGTGCCGATGCTTATTTCCATGCAGCTGCCAATACCTGCGATTTCATGTGGTTTATCGTCTTTTGCAATTTGCTGAAGCAAAACCATATCGGCCTTGGCCAGCAGCAGTTGGCGTTGGTTCATGTCGCGTTGGTTTTGGCTCATAGCTCTGCCAGTTTCGTATTTGTCACCAGCCGAGCTTTTCTCTTCGCTGTTGGCGGATTCTTGGGCTTGCTTAACAGCTGCTGATGATGAATCAATTCGTTCTTGCACAAGGGATAGGCAGGTTAGGAGTAGTTGGGATTTCATGGGATGTACGATTTTAGAATTACGATTTTGCAGAGAGACATAGCAATGCACGTCTTTACGATTGAGAGCAATTTGTGAATACATTACGTCCGAATGGCACGTCAGCACATCAGCACATTACCGATTCAACTCACCCTTCCCCAATCTCCTTTTTGGGTTCTATATTTTTCAAAGAAATTGGCAGTTGCAAAGTTTTCAGGTTTCTGCAAAGATGGGTCAATTTCCAGCAGTTGCAGTGCTTCGTTGCGTGTCAGTTCTATCCATTGTCCGTCAAGGGCCAGATTGGCCAGTTTCAAATTCAGCAATCCACTTTGTCGTGTGCCTTCAATGTCGCCCGGCCCTCGAAGTTGCAAATCGGTTTCAGCAATCTTGAATCCATCGGTGGTTTCTGTCATGGTTTTGATACGTTTGCGAGATTCATTTCCCATTTTATCACCTGTTACTAATATACAATAACTCTGCTCCCCTCCCCTACCCACTCGCCCACGAAGCTGATGCAATTGCGATAGTCCAAACCGCTCGGCACTCATAATTACCATCACGGTGGCGTTGGGCACGTCCACCCCAACTTCTATCACGGTGGTGGCCACCATCACCTGACTTTGGTTGCTGGCAAAGCTTTGCATAGCTTGTTCCTTTTCCTTGGGTTTCAATCGGCCATGCACCATCACCAATTTGAATTCCCCTTCCGGAAAATGATGTTGCACCAACTCAAATCCTTCGGCCAAATTCTGCAAGTCCAGTTTCTCCGATTCTTCTATTAATGGATATACAAAATATGCCTGCCGCCCTTGCCTCACTTGCTCTTTCACAAAATCAAACAATACCATCATACCACGGTCGTAACGGTGCAGGGTTTTTATGGGGATGCGGCCTGCCGGCAGTTCATCTATTACCGATACTTCCAAATCGCCATATAAGGTCATGGCAAGTGTGCGTGGAATGGGTGTGGCCGTCATCACCAGTATATGCGGCGGCTGCGTATTTTTTGTCCAAAGTTTATACCGCTGCTGCACCCCAAAACGGTGCTGTTCGTCTATAACTACCAATCCCAGGTTTTGAAACTGAACGACATCTTCTATCAGAGCATGTGTGCCAATGAGTATATGCAAACTGCCATCGGCCAAGGCTTCCAAAATCGGTCGACGTTCCTTTTGGGTAACCGAACCCGTGAGCAAGTCCACCTTCACATCCATACCTTCCAACATTTTCGATATGCTCTTGAAATGCTGCTGAGCTAACACCTCAGTAGGAGCCATCAAGCAAGCCTGATAGCCGTTGTCCACTGCCATCAACATACTCATCAAAGCCACGACCGTTTTGCCGCTGCCCACATCACCTTGAAGCAGGCGATTCATGTGTTTGCCGCCCCGCATGTTTGTGCGTATTTCTTTCAACACCCTTTTCTGGGCTTCGGTGAGTGTAAATGGCAGTTGGGTTTCATAGAAATGATTGAATTGAGGGCCAATTTTTTCAAAGGATACACCAGTGGCCGCCCTGCTATTACGGTTCTTTAGCTGTACTATTTTCAACTGCATAAAGAAAAGTTCCTCAAACTTCAGCCTGTCGGTAGCCTGCTGCAAGGCTTCTATCTTTTGCGGGAAATGTATATTCCTGAACGCTTCGTGGCGGTTCATCAACTTATTTCTGGATATACTATTCGGCGGCAGGTTTTCGTCCAGTTTCAGTTCGGGGTTAGCCAGCAACATCCGCAAATGTTTCGTCAATCCTCTGCTGTCAAGGCCACGGGCTTTCATTTTCTCGGTGGTGTGATATACAGGTTGTAGCCCAGTTTCCGCCACTTCGTTTTCGGTAGTTGTCAGTTCAGGGTGGCTGAGAGTGATGATATTTCTGAAGAGAGAGGGCTTTCCAAAAGCGATATACTGCCCGCCGGGTTTCAGCGAATCCATGAGCCAGCCCGGCACTTTGAACCATACCAGCTCAATATATCCAGTGGAATCACTCAGCTTCGCCGACAGCCGCTCCTGTCCCTTTTTTCCTTCCTTTTTTAGTTCTGATAAAACACCTTTCACCTGAATGTATGGCAGGTTGTCGTCTAGTTCCTTGATGGGCCAAACCTTCGTTCGGTCAACATGCCTAAACGGGAAATGGTGCAGCAAATCACCAAAGGTGAAAATGCCCAGCTCCGCCCGCAGCAGTTCGGCCTTGGCAGGGCCTACTCCTTTCAGGAATTCAATGGGGGTTTCTATGAATGGTGGTCGAAGCATAATTCCGGCGGCAAATTACGGGGGAGTTATTCTGTGATGTAGATATTCAACTTTGAAAGGAAGTTGAATCCATTAAATCATCACCAAACTATAGCCTAATACCAAGAATTGAGTACGAGCAAAGCCTATTATTCTACCTTCATAAATTATTAAATGAAACGTACCAATACAATTCTTATTTGCATTCTCTCTATTTTCCAAATGCCTCATTGCACAAAGCCTAGTAAGGTGTTGACTAAAGAAGGTTGCTCTTGGGATGGGACACACACCTTCAATGGAATTGTAGACTCAGGCTTCAACATGGTTTTTAATACAGATGGATCAGGAGAGGAAACAATTGACTCAAAGCCCTACCGGAATTTTTGGTGGGAGTATGAATGGACTAACCGCAGCATAGGTGTAACTAGTACTTTCACCCATGTCCGAGAAAATTTTACTGTGGTGGTAAGTGAGGCGTAATTATGAAAAATGGATTAGTGATGACCGAAATAACTTAATATGGGAGTTAACCAAAAAGGAATAGTAATTACGGCAGAAATATTCAAGTTATTGCAATAGTTAGCTTTTCTAGGATGTAGTTTTCATGCTGCAACAGGTTCATTTTGTTTCCAATTCCTTGTACAAAAGTTGAAACGAAACCAGCATCTTGTCCCTGCTTACATTTGCCGCACTAAAATACGAATATGAGCAAGATAACAGCAGCCATTACCGCAGTGGGCGGCTATGTGCCCCCCGACCTGATAACTAACCAAGACTTAGAGAAAATGGTTGATACCAGCAACGAGTGGATACTGACCCGAACTGGCATTGAAACCCGACATGTATTGCGAAACGCTGAGTTCAGCGATATGGGGATGGCTGCAGTCAATCAATTGTTGGAGAAGCGGGGCATTAAGGCAACTGATATTGACTTGCTGATCTGTTGCACCGTTACCGGCGATATGATCTTTCCGGCCAGTAGTAATATAATATGCGACAAAATTGGAGCTAAAAACGCATGGGGATTTGACCTGAGTGCTGCCTGCTCTGGGTTTATTTTTGGCATGGAAACAGGTGCGAAGATGGTAGAAAGCGGGAAGTACAAAAAAGTGGTGGTGATAGGCGGTGACCGCATGACAAGCATAATTGATTATACCGATAGGAATACCTGCATCATTTTCGGTGATGGATTAGGGGCTGTACTTTTAGAACCCAATGAAGAGGGGTTAGGAGTGATTGATTCTATATTGCATGTGGATGGCTCTGGTCGTCAGTTTTTGCATCAAAAAGCCGGCGGAAGTAGCAACCCTCCCACTCGCGAAACGGTGGATGCACGCATGCACTATGTATATCAGGAAGGCAAGACCGTGTTCAAGTTTGCGGTGACCAATATGGCCGAAGTGAGCCATCAGATAATGGAACGCAACAACTTAACTGCTGACGATGTGGCTTGGCTAGTGCCGCATCAAGCCAACAAACGAATAATAGACGCAACAGCTGAACGTATGGGAATAGACAGTAGTAAAGTAATGTTGAACATACAGCGGTTTGGCAATACTACCAACGGCACTTTGCCACTATGCCTGTGGGAATGGGAAAGCAAGTTAAAGAAGGGGGACAATATTATCCTGTCGGCTTTTGGTGGGGGTTTCACGTGGGGAGCCATGTATATCAAGTGGGCTTACGGCGAATGAGCAAAGTTGCACTACTGATTCTTGATGGTTGGGGACGGGGTAAAAACTATCCAGGCAATGCAATTGAACTTGCTAACAGGCATTATGTAGAAAACCTCAGCAAAGCCTTTCCAATAGCCTATTTGCAAACCAGTGGCGAAGCAGTTGGCCTGCCTGATGGACAAATGGGCAATAGCGAAGTTGGCCATTTGAATATAGGTGCTGGACGAGTTGTCTACCAGCAATTGGGGTTGATTCACAATGCATTCAAGGATGAGGAAGTGGAAAAAAATGTAATTCTGCTGGATGCACTGCAATATGCCAAAACAAACAAAAAGGCAGTACACTTTATTGGCCTGCTGAGCGATGGAGGGGTGCATTCGCATAATGACCACCTTCATGGTTTGTGTACTATTGCCGAGCAACACAATCAACCTGTTTTTATCCATGCGTTTTTGGATGGTAGAGATACTGATCCAAAATCTGGAAAAGGCTATTTAGAAACACTTTTGAAACATATTGAAGGCAGCACAGCAAAACTGGCTTCTGTCGTTGGTCGCTACTATGCAATGGATAGAGACAAACGCTGGGAACGGGTGAAGTTGGCCTATGATTTATTAGTGAAAGGCGAAGGGGAAAGCAGCCAAGACATAGTAAAAACTATTGAAGAAAAATATACAGCAGGCATCACAGATGAGTTTATGAAACCCATAATTTTGGTGGATGAAGTTGGCAATCCTAATGCGATAATTCAAGAAGGGGATGTGGTCATCAATATCAATTTTCGAACTGATAGAGGCCGGGAAATTACGCAAGTGCTCACCCAACATAATTTTCCTGAACAGGATATGAAAAAAATAAATCTTCATTATATCACTATGACGGTGTATGATGAGACTTTTGAGAACGTTCAAACCCTTTTCCATAACGATGATTTGGCGATGACATTAGGGGAGGTTTTGGAGCTAGCAGGGAAGACCCAAGTACGGATAGCTGAAACAGAAAAGTACCCACATGTTACTTTTTTTTTCAGTGGTGGTAGGGAAACGGAATTTATTGGAGAGCATCGGTATATGTGCCCTTCTCCCAAGGTAGCCACCTACGATTTGCAACCAGAAATGAGTGCAGAAGAGGTAAAGAACTCAACCCTAAAAGCCATCACGGAAGACCGAGCCGATTTCATTGTGACCAATTTTGCCAACCCTGATATGGTGGGACATACGGGTGTATTAACAGCGGTGATAAAAGCCATTGAAAAAGTGGATGCCTGTGTGGAAGAAATCATTAAAATAGCTCTTGCGAATAATTATACTTTGCTCATAACAGCTGACCATGGCAACAGTGAATACATGCTGAACGAGGATGGAACACCCAACACTGCCCACACCACAAACGAAGTACCACTGTGGTTGGTGAGCAATACACAAATGACATTACACAATGGTAAGCTTGCAGACCTGGCCCCAACAATACTTCATTTGTTGGGAGTTACAAAGCCTGTAGAAATGACTGGGGTAAGTTTGGTTTAATTAAGATAATCAGCGAACCAAAAATAGCTTTCCTTTCAGAAGTTTTTCAGATATTCCTTTTTTATCAACACCACGGTAGAGTATGATGTAAACATATACTTCCTCTGGACACGGCTGGCCTTTGAAAGTGCCATCCCATCCCTGAAACTGGTCGAATGTATTGAATACCTTTTCGCCCCAGCGGTTGTATATGTGCATTTGGAACGAATCGATAAAAACACCCTTTGGTAGAAAGACTTCGTTTATTTTGTTGTTATTGGGCGAAAAAGCATTTGGTACATATATTTTAGGCCCACATCGTTCTTCGATCTCAAACTGCTTAGTATTTTTACACCCACGCTCATTGGCAAGGGTCAAGGAAAGTAGTACTGGTTTGGTTACTATAAGAATGGAATCTGTCTGACCATCTGGTTGCCATAAATAACTATATGCATGACCGGGATAAAGCTGAATCGTATCACCGAAATCGGAACAGATAATGAAAGAATCAGCAAGTAGGATTGGATACCCCGAGTCAATAGAAACACGTATGCTGTCCTGCACAATACATCCATTGTTGTTTACTCGTACGATAAAATTCCCTGCTGTATCTGTTGTAATTTGTTGCAAGGTGTCACCTACGTTCCAAGCTACTGAGTATTGCGGGTTCAGAGCATCAAGTGTGATACTTTCGCCATTGCAAATAATACTATCGAGGCCAAGTTCTATGATCGGTTTTGGTGAGAAAAGAATAGTGACAGTATCGGTAAAAGTACATCCAACAGCATACGCTGAAAGTATGCATGTAGCATCTTGAAAAACTGACCTGCTGGGTAGGTTGCTGGCATCATCCCAAAGTAACGTAAACCCACTAGTATCAGTTATCCCTACCAATACAGTATCACCAATACATGCATATTTGTCTACACCAAGGAAGCCTTCGGGCAGGTGAGTGAGAACGATTGTAATACTGTCAAAACCAACACAAGCACCACGCATTTCTTTGAGCCAATAAATTCCAGACTTAGAAACCAGAATAGAAGCAGTTGAATCACCTGTACTCCAACTATATTTTTCTCCACCTGTTGAATCGCCATAAAGCCTTACTGATGGCATACAAAGAACTAGGTCAGCCCCCAAATCAGGAGTTATCGGTGGATATACATTCACCTGAACACTGTCGGTAGCTTTACAACTGTCTTTCCATCCTGTAGCCCAGTAGATACCTGAACTGCTCACATCAAAATAGGTATTCCTCGAGCCGTCAAACCACACGACACTGTCAAATCCTGCTGAGGTTGCTGTAATTCTGGCCGTTGTGCCTTCACATATAGTCAAGTCTATTCCCAAGGAAAAGCCCAAGGATGCTGTGTTTGGTAGGCAGGTGGAAAATTCAATATCATCCAACCCAAAATCGTTGCCGTTTGCTACTGTGTTTTGGTTCACAATACATATAGTTGCCGTTGAATCGGTCCCACTGTTCCACAATTCAAAAAATTGAATCCATGATCCTGTTTTTAATGGTGCATTGAATATATTTCCAAAGTTTTTTCCATTGATGCTGAACTGGAGTGCCGCTGGATTTCCCTGACTGATAGTACAAAGCCAGGTGCTGAAAGAATACCGGGTGTGTGGCACAACCTTTATGCTTTGACACCACACCGAAACATTGCCTGCAGGAGAACCATTTACCACCATAAAATTCCCGCTTCCCGAGTGCCCGCTACCCGTAAATCCAAAATGAGTTTTCTTTGCATCGTTGGTCACATAGTATTTTGATTCGGGTACCAAATCAAGTTGGTGGCCATAGCTGCTACTGAAACCCGAATTACCTGCCTCAAAATTTCCGTTCACCACCAAGTTTCCAGTAGGTATCATGCATTTGGGACACTGGGCTACTGTTTGATGAATAAATAGAAGAAACAAGAGGCAATAGACCGAAGTCACGATGAGCCAACTTGCTGTTTTTTGAAAAATTTTTTTTCTTGCCATTTTTTCTTCCTTCAATATTAAGCAAGTTCGCACTTGCAATCTGTTGAAATAAAATAGGTCAACCCTTTTTTCCACAATTACCCCACAACACTATTTTTTTTTGTTGAAAACTGAACCGTTTCCCACATTTGAACACCGATATTTTTGCGTACCGATTGATCAACAATTTCAACGGCCTAATTACTGAACCAAATGGGAAAAATAATATCAATAGCAAATCAAAAAGGCGGAGTGGGCAAAACCACTACTGCCATCAACTTGGCAGCCAGCCTTGCAGTACTTGAATACAAGGTACTTCTCGTTGATGCTGACCCACAATCAAACAGCACTTCTGGTGTTGGCTTCGACCCTAAAAACGTAAAAGTGGGGCTATATGAGTGCCTAATAAATGACTTGAACGCTGAAGATGTGGTGCTTCAGCCCGACATCGATAACCTATGGTTGCTACCTTGTAACATAGACTTGGTAGGTGCAGAGTTGGAGATGGTCCAACTGCCCAACCGCGAAAAAATGATGAAACGGGTATTTGAAAAAATTCGTAATGACTACGATTTCATTATTATCGATTGTTCTCCATCGCTTGGCTTGATAACGCTTAATGCACTTACTGCTTCCGATTCGGTAATTATACCCGTGCAGTGCGAATACTTTGCTTTGGACGGCCTTGCCAGACTCATCAACACGATAAAGATTGTGCAACGCACCACCAACCCAAACTTGCAGATAGAAGGTATACTGTTGACCATGTACGACATGCGTCTTCGTCTCAGTAATCAAGTGGTGGAAGAAGTGAAACTGCATTTTCAGCAACTGGTGTTTGACACCATCATTCACCGCAACACTCGCTTAAGCGAAGCCCCAAGTTTTGGAGTGCCCGTAATAAACCACGATGTGGAAAGCAAAGGAGCCATCAACTACTTAAACCTTGCCCGCGAACTGGCCCAGAAAAATGGCCTGACACGCATGACCCTTGAAGATAAGAAAGTAGATGAGGGGGTGCTAGGATAAGTTGAAAGTACTCCTGATCATTATTAAGGAGTAGAATTACTATTTACGAATTGAAAATATTGATTTGAGCATTTGAATTGTGCACTAGTTATCCAACAAGACAATTACCACATCCCACATAAGTATAACCTTTCCCACCAAGCGAGATTCCCACATTAATACAATGAGTACAAAAAGAACTGGACTGGGCCGCGGCCTGAGTGCCCTGCTGAGCAGCAACGATACTGACATTACCGAACTTGCCGGAGAATTCCGAATGGGCTCGGTGGCAATGGTGAAAATTGGGGATATAGAAGCTAACCCATTCCAGCCACGACTGGATTTTGACCCAGCATTACTTAACGAACTTGCTGACAGTATACGAGTGCATGGTATCATTCAACCTATCACCGTACGGAAAATGGGGTACGGCAAATACCAAATAATCAGTGGTGAGCGGCGGACTAAAGCTAGTATTTTGGCAGGACTGGTAGAAATTCCTGCCTACGTTAGGTTGGCCGACGATCAAGGGATGCTTGAGATGGCATTAATTGAGAATATACAACGTAAAGACCTCAACAGTATAGAAATTGCCTTGTCGTATAAAAGGCTGTTAGAAGAATGTGACTTGAAACAAGAGCAGCTTGGCGAACGCGTTGGCAAAGACAGGACAACAGTAAACAACTATCTACGTTTGCTGAAACTTCCTGAAGATATACAAGCTGCTTTGCGTGACGAAAGAATCAGCATGGGTCATGCCAGAGCCATTATCAATGTGGATGACACCGAAAGGCAACGGGCCATTTTTGAGGAAATACTCAGCGGCAATCTTTCCGTTCGAAAGGTGGAAGACCTGGTGCGAAGCAAGGCCGACCCAAAGACAGGTTCAGCTTCTACCACTGCCAGCAAGGACAATTTTATCAACGAATTTGACACCTACCAACATACACTCGGATATCGCTACACAGCCCCCATTTCATTCCGATTGAAAAGCTGCGGCAAGGGCGAAATTGTAATCCCATTCTCGGGCAAAGACGACCTGCAACGGCTGATTGAACTGCTGGAAGGATGAAGGGGGGAAAGCTGGAAGGTAGAAGTACGATTTTTTTAGTCCAATCTTAGCCTTTAATTTTGAGAGGTGAATATCAGCAAGCCATTTCTTAGGTTAACAAGTTTTTTGCTGTTGGGCATTTTGTCTTTTACCAATTCTTTCGGGCAGGCAAAAGATTCGACAAGCAATGCAAAACCAGCTCACTCACCAAAGAAAGCTGTTATACTTTCAGCTCTGCTTCCCGGTGCGGGGCAGGTGTATAATAAGAAAGCTTGGAAGGTGCCAATCATATATGCTCTAGGTGGTACTTGTATTTATTTTGCTTCGATAAACTATCAAAATTATATCAATTTTCGAAATGGGTTCAGGTATGTGAGCGACACCTCTAATCACACCACCATGTATTTTATTTCCGGGGTGGGCTACAACAAAGATGGGCTGCAGATTGGCCGTGACGATGCCCGCAAAATGCGTGACCTATTTATTATTGGCACGTTGGCTACCTACGCCCTCAACCTTCTTGATGCTAATGTGGACGCACAGCTTTTCGACTTCGATATGAGCGATAACCTGACCCTTAGCTACCAACTGACAGGACTGGGGTTCGGGGTGAGGTTGAAATTTTGAAAGTGCTATTCTATCACCACCTTTTGCGAAGCAACCCCAGCAAGCGTTTCAAGCCTAATAAGGTATATTCCTTTAGGCAGGTTGGCGGTTGAAATGGTGGTGGAATGACTTCCTGCTGCAAAAATAGTTGGCTCACCCAAATTCACTTCCCGTCCTGCCATGTCAAACATCCTTAAAGTGGCAGTCCCTGCTTTTTCCAATTCATACGATACGGTGAAAGCTGAAGCGGCTGGATTGGGAAAAACAGACAAGTTGAATCTATTCTCTGAAGGCAAATTCCCTATACCATTCGTAAAATTACCAATATTGATATTATCAATGTAAATATTGTTGCCTTCGCCACTGCTGATGAATTCGAACTTGAGAATAGCATTGTGAACATTGCCTAGCCCAGTCATTTTTACAACCTCACGCCTCCAATCAGCCGCAGAACTTGGTTTGTAATTGGAATTCTGGATGCCTTTGTTGGCCAAAGCCACGCTGGCTTTGTTGTAAAGACTTTTCCAAGTGAAGCCACAATCGGTGCTCACCCGCACTCGAAGACGATCAGTGCTCATACTACTACGTTGTGCATGACTCAGGTAAAACTCTAAAGTAGGCTGAGTGGTATTCATCAAATCGAATGGTGCAATCATAAATGAAATAGTGTCTCCAGGTTCGGTGTTGTTGTAGTTGAACACATATAAGGATGCAGCTCCTGCGTATGTGGCCAAGTTAGTCCTTGTCCATTTGAATGCACCGTTGGTAAGTGACCAACCTGAGTAAGGAAAATTTGCAGTTTCAAGTCCTTCCGTAAATGGTATTTTGATGCTTGAAACCGCCGGAATAACATTGGCAAAAAAGGTTTTCGTAATTGAATTACTCCCAGTCGCATTAATCACTTTTAGTGTCACTGCTTGCAGGCCAGCTGTGTTATAGGTAATACTTGGATTTTTTACAGATGAGGTGGCAGGTGTACCGTTCACAAAAGACCATTCGTAGGTAGCAGGTTTGCCGTGCCAACTTATATCCTTGAAACCCATACTGCTGCCTTGGCACACGTTAGGGAAATCAGAAATAAAATCGGCGATGGGTGCACATAAAGGCTTGTTGGTAGTATCAAATACCCCTGTGGCTTTTTGGTTGGTAACGCTTACCAACTTGCTGCGGTAAACATTGAAAATTTGGTCGATGACTGCTTTTTGCCCCTCCGAAAACATATTTTGACACACACCGTCCGAATAGTCCATATAATTTTCGGTTTGATCAGGCAAGTCAGGAAAATCATTGGTGCAGGAGTTGCGGCTGCTAGGGCATCCATTCGTAGCTGTAGAGCAAGGTGGTGTATCGCTTATGCCTTCCACTATTGGGCCTGAACCTGTACAGCTTCCTTGAAAAGTATGAAACAAACCAAGCCAATGACCTACTTCGTGGGTAAGTACTCGGCCTTTTGAATCCTGAATGGCAGCAGTGCCAATAGATCCCAAATAATCGGCACGACAAGTGACACCATCTGTGCTCGCAGGCCCCCATCCTGAGCCAGGAAACTGAGCATAACCAAGGGTTATCCATCCAGTGCCATCGTCGCTAATAGATTTCACTACCCACACATTCAGGTATTTTTTGCTATCCCAGTAGCTCACTTTCTTAAAATCTTGGCCATCTTGATCTGCATCGTTAGTCAAATTTGAAACTATTCGATTAATGCCATCTGTGCAATTTCCACTGGGGTCAATGGTTGCTAAACGAAACTCAACCTCACAGTCAGCAGCTACTCCTGAGAAAATGGAACGAGTCTTTGATTTGTCAGCATTTTTGCGGCCAAAGTCCTCGTTCAATATCCGCATCTGGTCCAGTATCTGATCTCTCGAAATATTCTCAGGGCCGTATTCATGCAGCACATGAAATACTACAGGTATAATCCGAATAGTGCCACGGGTGCCAGCATTGTACTTGGCATTTTTGACAGCCTCAGTTTGCAATTGCTCTACTTCTTTTGCAAGATTGGGGTTCTGCTTGGCAGCTCTTTCAACATATAAATCATCAGTTCCGCAGCGATGCTTCATTTGAGCCTGTGTTGCAAATCCTCCTGTTAGCATCAGCAGAGCGGTGAGTATCCTATAATTCATGGCTATAAATTGGGGTACAGTAAATTTGGTTAGCGGGTTGGTTAAACAGTTTTTTAGGATGACAGATATTTTTCAAACCCCATTTTCTCCAATCGGGTTGCTTTTTCCTCAACTTCGGCTTGCAAAGCGGCTTTGTAATCGGTTATTCGTTTCACAAGGGTTGGTTCTCCAGTGGCTATTATTTGTGCGGCAAGCAGTCCGGCATTCTTTGCCCCGTTGATGGCCATGGTAGCTACAGGCACACCGGCTGGCATTTGCACAATGGATAAAAGCGAGTCGAGCCCGCTCAGGCTTTTGCTTTGGATAGGCACACCAATAACGGGTAGCGAAGTAATGCTGGCCACCATGCCTGGCAAATGTGCAGCCCCTCCGGCCCCAGCAATTATTACTTTAAAACCCTGCCCTGCGGCGTGTTCAGCAAAATCGTACATACGTTTGGGTGTGCGGTGTGCACTTACTACCGTGAGATGAAACCCAATGCCCAAATCTTCCAATATTTTGGCGGCATCCTGCATCACTGCAAGGTCAGAATCTGAACCCATGATGATAGCCACCAGCTTGTCGTTGTTCATTCGTTAGTTTTTTAGAAAAGTAGTGCAAATGTAGTTTGGGAAACAAATGCGGGAATGCGGGAATGTAAAAATGTGTTTCAGCAAATGGAGCAAAGTCAATGAACCAATTAAGGCGACAGAGGTTTTGTATAAATTAGGATTTCGATTTCCAGCCTTAGTTCGTAACTCGTAATTCCCAATTCATAAATCCACTGCCAACCCCCATTTGCCCACTACCCCCTATCGGCCTATCTTTGCCCCTCATTTTTTGAAACCATCAAATCAACACATTAACTAAACCCCTACGGGGATAAGACATACAACGTAAAAAAAGAGAATGAAAAATAAAGGTTCCATCCGGTTTTTTGCCATTGCCTTTGCAGTGGTCTGTCTGTTTCAGCTGTCGTTCACAGCCATCACCTATTTTGTAGAAGAAGACGCAAGAGACTTTGCCAGCGGTGGCAAAACGCCTGACGACCGCAAGAAATTGGAGAAGCAATTCCTCGATTCTGTGGGCAACGAATCAGCTTTCCCTCTTTTGGGATTCACCTACAAAGAATGCAAGGAGCGGGAGATAAATCTTGGTCTTGACTTGAAAGGTGGTATGAACGTAACCCTGGAGGTGAGCATACCCGAACTTATACGCAACCTGAGCAAGAATAATCAGAGTGCGTCGTTCAACAATGCGATGGCCGATGCGGTGAAAGCTGCCGAAAGCAGTCAGGAAGATTTTGTGAGTTTATTTGAGAATAGCTTCAAAAAGCTGTCGCCAAACGATAAGCTGGCTGCCATATTTGCCAACAAAGACAATAAAGATTTCGTAAAATCTTCATCGAGCAACGATGAAGTAATCAAATACATCCGCAAGGAATCAGACCAAGCCATTGACCGCTCGTTCCAGATTCTCCGCAGCAGGATTGACAAGTTTGGTACATCGCAGCCCAAGATCCAAAAGTTGGGCAACAGTGGCCGCATATTGGTGGAACTGCCAGGTGTGGACGACCCTGCCCGTGTACGTAAACTACTGCAGGGAACTGCCAAGCTGGAGTTTTTCAGGACCTACGAAAACGAACAATTTGTTCCCTATTTCACAAGTATCAATAACTTTTTGCGTGGCCGATTGGCAGGCGAAACCGATAGCAGTGCAGCGACTGACACCACAGCCGAAGCTCGCCGCCGCAAGGCTGTGCAGGATTCTGTGCCTCTTTTCAAATACCTGACTCCAAACACTTACGAAAAAGGCGAACTGGTGAAAGGTGCGATGATTGGCTTTGTGGCTGTGAAAGACACTGGCAAGGTGAACACCTACCTGAACATGAGTAAAGCCGCTAACATAGTGCCTGCCGATATGCGGTTCTTGTGGAGTGCTAAAGTTTCCGAAAGAAATAAATCGTTCTTGGAACTTTATGTAATAAAAACTGAACGTGGCAACGAGCCTGTGCTGGCTGGAGATGTAGTGGTGGATGCCTACAAAGACGTGAACCAATCGGGCTCAATCGAAGTATCCATGAGCATGAATGGGCAAGGTGCCAGCAACTGGGCCAGGATAACTGGACAGAATAAAGGAAAATGTGTAGCCATCGTTCTGGACGACGTAGTTTACTCAGCACCGAACGTGAACGACCAGATAACGGGTGGCCGCTCATCTATTAGTGGAAACTTTGACCAAAACGAAGCAAGTGACCTTGCCAACATATTGAAGGCTGGTAAACTGCCAGCCCCTGCCCGCATTGTAGAAGAAGCTGTTGTAGGTCCAACCCTTGGTGCCGACAATATCCAATCAGGATTGCTTTCGTTCATCATAGCCTTGCTATTGGTGCTAGTATTCATGGTTCTATACTACAGCAATGCTGGATGGGTAGCAAACATTGCCCTATTCTGCAACGTATTCTTTATCATGGGTGTGCTGGCCTCGCTCAATGCGGTGCTCACCATGCCCGGTATTGCGGGTATCGTGCTCACCATCGGTCTGTCGGTGGATGCCAACATACTTATTTTTGAACGTATAAGAGAAGAACTCCTGCACGGCAAGGGCACAACGAATGCCATTCGAGATGGCTACAAAGGGGCAATGAGTTCTATCTTGGATAGTAATATAACAACACTGCTGTTGGGTATCATTCTTTACATATTCGGTTCGGGCCCTATCCAAGGTTTTGCCACCACCCTTATCATCGGTATCCTCACTTCGTTGTTCTCGGCCATCTTCATCACACGTCTCATATTTGAGAAGTGGATGAGCAAAGACCGTGAGATTCGCTTCTCTACTAATTTTAGCCATGGAGCATTCAAAAACATCAATATTAATTGGGTTGGCCATCGCCGCAAATACTATATCTTCAGTGCTATTCTAATTGCTGCGGGAATCATAAGTGCGAGCACCAAAGGCTTCAACTTTGGTGTCAGCTTCCAAGGTGGACGTAGCTACACCGTTCAGTTTCAAAAGGCAGTTGGAAACAACGAAGTACGTGAATCATTGAAAACTCCATTTGGTGAACTTGCACCTGAAGTAAAAACATTTGGGTCGGAAGAAGTGAAGAAAATCACTACGGCCTATATGATAAACAGCACCGACCTGCAAGCTGATAGCATTGTGGAAGCTAAGATGGAGGCTGGCTTGGAAAGCAAATTTCCAGGCAATACCTACACCGTAATTAAAATACAGAAAGTAGGCCCTACCATAGCCGACGACATTAAGCAAAAGGCCATCTGGAGTGTATTGGGAGCCTGTGTGCTCATGTTCTTGTTCATCTTTGTGCGATTCAACAAATGGCAGTACGGCCTTGGTGCTACGGCTGCCCTTTTCCATGACGTGCTGATTGTACTTTCCTGCTTCACTCTGCTCAATGGCGTTGTGCCTTTTGCCCTTGAAATAGACGAGGACTTCATAGCAGCCATCCTTACGGTAATGGGCTATTCCATGACCGATACTGTGGTTGTGTTTGACAGGATAAGAGAGTACTTGACCGTGAAAAAGAAACGAGAACTGGAAGGTGAAGAAAAGATCACCGTGATAAACATGGCCTTGAACAATACCCTAAGCCGTACCTTGATCACTTCACTTACAATCTTTATTGTACTGTTGGCCATCTTCCTCTTCGGTGGCGAAGTTATCCGTGGCTTCTCCTTCTCATTGCTTATCGGTATCGTTATCGGAACGTATTCATCTATCTGCATAGCTACTCCTATCGTTATTGATTTCGACAGGAAAGACAAGTAAATAAGAGTTGCGATTTCGGATCCGACATAAAATAAACGAAAGCCCTGCCTATATGGCAGGGCTTTTTGTTTTCTCCTGTTGCTCGTGAGGTGCCAGCCAAGCCTAACAGGCATACTCTTACAATTGGAGTCTCCCAAAAAAATGAAACTAATTTTTCATGCCTAGCCTTTCAACCCGAATTTCGCAGCCAGCCCTCAAAGGGGGTAACACATTCAAAGAGACCCAAAAGGAAGTAATACCTTACCGAATCAACGAATTAACAAATCAACGAATTAGCAAATGAGCATTATCGCAGAAATCATTGGCCGCCAGATACTTGACAGCCGCGGAAACCCCACTGTAGAAGTAGACGTAATAACCGAAAGCGGCAGCATAGGCCGTGCTTCTGTGCCAAGCGGAGCCAGTACTGGCGAGCATGAAGCTGTTGAACTCCGTGATGGAGATGCGGGCTTTTACCTCGGCAAAGGTGTTAGCCTTGCCGTCGAGAATGTGAACACAATCATCAACAGTGAGTTGAAAGGTTTTCTGGTGTTTGAACAAAACCTGATAGACCGCGTCCTGCTTGAACTGGATGGCACTGAAAACAAATCTGTGTTGGGTGCTAACGCTATACTGGCCGTGAGTCTGGCTGTTGCAAAGGCTGCTGCCATGGAAAACGGCGATCCTCTCTACCGTTACTTAGGCGGGGTGAACGCCAACACCCTCCCCATACCCATGATGAACATATTGAACGGCGGTAGCCATGCCGACAACAGCATAGACTTTCAGGAGTTCATGATAATGCCCACTGGGGCCGACACTTTCAGCGAAAGCCTGCGGATGGGCGTGGAAGTATTCCACCATTTGAAAACCATCCTGAAAAAGAACGGTTACAGCACCAATGTGGGCGATGAAGGCGGCTATGCCCCCAACATCAAGAGCAATGAAGAAGCCATCGAAACAGTGTTACTGGCCATAGAAGCGGCAGGTTACAAGCCGGGGCAGGATATTTACATAGCCATGGATGCCGCTTCTTCTGAGTTTTACAACAAAGAAACCGGCTTGTATACCTTCAAAAAATCTGACAAGCGTGAAATGAGCAGTGAGCAAATGGTGGATTACTGGAAGGAGTGGACGGGCAAATACCCCATTGTGTCCATTGAAGACGGGCTGGACGAGAACGACTGGAATGGCTGGAAACTGCTGACCGACACTATAGGCAAAAATGTTCAACTAGTGGGCGATGACCTGTTTGTGACCAATGTAAAACGCCTGCAAATGGGCATTGACCAAGGTGTGGCCAACAGCATTTTGATAAAAGTGAACCAGATAGGCAGCCTCACCGAAACCATGGACAGCATAAGCCTGGCCATGCGAAACAGCTACACCAGTGTGATAAGCCACCGCAGCGGCGAAACTGAGGACACCACCATAGCCGACCTGGCCGTGGCCACCAATGCAGGGCAGATAAAGACCGGAAGTGCCAGCCGCACCGATAGGATAGCCAAGTACAACCAACTTCTCCGCATCGAAGAAGAATTGGGCGAAGTGGCTTACTTCCCTGGTAGGTCATTCAAATACGCTCAGTAATTTTCCTTTGCAGTGTACGGATCATGCAAGTCTTAAAATACCTCAAAAACAAGTATGTTATCACTACGCTAGTGTTCATCTTGTGGCTGCTTTTTTTTGACAAAAACAACATGGGAGATCAGCGACAGCGTTGGTTGGAATACAACAAGTTGAAAGACCAGTCAAAATATTACGAAGAGGAAATAGCCAAGGCAAAGAAAGATCGTGACGAAATTTTTACCAGCCCAAGAACTTTGGAGAAATTTGCTCGCGAAAAATATATGATGAAAAAGGACGGTGAAGAACTGTTCATCATCATGGATACCACTGCAAAAGAGGTGAACTAAAGAAGTTTATAGCTTAATTGCAAAGCAAGTACCTTTGCGGCAGTGTACAAAGTTTTCGACCCAAAAGAATTATCGCCCGTTGAATTGCAGGGATTGCTGCAAGGAGCCATAGCCCCTCGCCCCATCTGTTTTGCCAGCACCATCGATAAGGATGGTAACCCAAACCTGAGCCCATTTAGCTTTTTCAATATATTTGGAAACAACCCACCGATACTGGTGTTTTCGCCTGCCCGCAGGGTGAGGGACAATACCACCAAACATACATTGGAAAATGTGATGGAAGTGGCGGAAGTGTGCATCAACGTGGTAACCTACAATATGGTGTGGCAAACATCCTTGGCTAGTACTGAGTATGAAAAAGGCATAGATGAATTTGAAAAGGCGGGTTTTGGCAAAGAGCCTTCCCTGCATATAAAACCTTGGCGAGTGAAGGAAAGCCCTGTGAACTTGGAGTGCAGGGTAATGGAGGTGAAACCCATTGGCGATGCCGGTGGTGCCGGCAACCTTGTTATCTGCGAAGTGATACATATACATGTGGATGAAAATATACTGGATGCCAGCGGCAAAAAGATAGACCAGCAAAAGATAAACTTGGTGGCAAGACTTGGCGGAGATTGGTATTGCCAAACGGATGGAGCCTTGTTTGAAATAGAGAAGCCATTACGAAACAAAGGAATTGGTGTGGACAGGATTCCTGAAAACATACGCCTAAGTCAACTACTCACTGGCAACGACCTCGGACAGCTTGCTAACGTAGAGACCCTCCCAACGGCAGAAGAAATACAGACCGTATCGCCCAACTTGGCACAAAAAAGTGAACTGGAGAAACACCGAATAGCCAAAGAATTATTACTCCAAAAACAAGTACACGAAGCCTGGAAAGTGCTGCTAAGCGAATAAAGAAGATGTATGTCCGTCTGAGTTTATCGAAGACCTACCTTCGATAATGTTTCGACAACCCATCGGCAACCCTTCGATAATCTCTGGGTGGCAGTAATTAAGCACTAAAAACTATAAACAAAGAACTAAAAACTTGTTCACAATACATGCCACAAACATCGAAAAACGATTCGGACAACAAACCCTGTTTTCTGGTTTCGATTATTCGTTTCAGTCTCCTGAAAGCTATGCCCTGCTTGGGCAAAATGGCTCAGGCAAAAGCACGATGTTGCAACTATTGTATGGCTACATGCTGCAAGGAAAAGGCACGATAGAATGGCAACTTGATGGTAAAATAATTGAGCCCGACCAAGTGCATCAGTATATTGCATTTGCTGCACCCTACCTTGAACTGATAGAAGAACTAACAACGGTGGAGATGATGGATTACCATTTCAAGTTTAAGAAAAGACTGTTGGGAAACAATGTTATCCTAGAGAAAGTAGGATTGGTAAATGCAGCAGATAAGCCAATCAAACACTTTTCTTCTGGCATGAAACAACGGCTGAAACTCGCCTTGGCTTTCTTTGCCGACACCCCTGCACTATTCTTGGATGAGCCTTGCACCAACCTTGATGCTAACGGGGTCGCCATTTACAAATCATTGATAGAAATCCACGGTCAAGGACGACTCATCGTACTGGCAAGCAACGACGAAACTGAATATGGCTTTTGCCAACACAAGATTCTGCTTAGCCAAAAAACTACTGGCCTTACTTTTGCCTAATTAACAACATGTACAAAATAAAAATATCCTTTGCACTGCTTGCAGTTTGTTTTTCTATCCTCGCCTTTTCGCAAGACAAGAAAGCAGAACAGATACTTAAAAAGGTAGCCGACAAATACAAGTCATTCAAGTCATACAAAGCTGACTTTAAGTATATGCTTGAAAACAAAAAAGACAAGTTGAACATCAGCAAAAAGGGGACCTTATATGTGAAGCAAAGCAAGTTCAGACTCGACATTGATGGCAAAGAGATAACTTGCGACAACAAAACTATCTGGACCTATATCAAAGAGGCTAATGAAGTGCAGATAAACGATTATGACCCCAGCAATACCGATGCTAGCCCCTCACGTATTTTCAATATATATGAAAAGGGTTTTATCAGCCAATTTGTAGAAGAAAAAACTGAAGGAGGAAGGGTGCTGCAATTGATAGAGCTGACTCCGATTGACAAAAAGAAAAGCTATTTTAAAGTAAAACTATTCATTGAAAAAATGAACAACCAGATACTTCGCACCAAGATTTTTGATAAAAATGGAAATATCTATACCTACGAAATTAGCAAGTTTCAAGCACATATTAAAATCAAGGAGAACTTTTTCTCCTTTGATAAAAAAGCTCACCCGGGTTTGGAAGTGATAGATTTAAGGTAGTCTACTTCAATCTCCAAAGTCAGGATAAATCAAATACTTTGCTCGTACTTTGCTGAATTCAATAAGTTGAGGTTCCCAACTTTGGTAAATCTGGTCTACAGTACGTTTGGTCATGATATCTTTTCTGAGCTTATCAGTGCCCGCCAGCTTGTCGAAGAATGGATTGAAGAACTTGGTGGTATCGCTTTCCAAATAAAAACCCTGTAGCCACAATAAGTATATTCTACAAGAAGGCTTGATAAAACTATTGCAAAATTGAGTCAACGGAAAGCCCTTACACTCCACCCCTTCATATGGCGGGTTGTCAGCTATCCCTTTTATACTTTTTGGCTTGAAGGTTATCCTGCCCTTCTCAAAACCAGGCTTACCAATAATTTCAAAAGGCTTGTCTGTGCCACGGCCTACGCTCACATCTGTGCCTTCAAACAGACAAAGCGAAGGGTACAGGTATATTGATTCTATTGTGCGAAGGTTAGGCGATGGCGGGATGGGTGGCACATACCATGTGTCATGCTTGTAGTTGTAGCAAGGGATGACATTCAAACTGCATTGGATACCGCCTTTAAGCCAGTGTTCGCCATTTATCATTTTGGCATATTCGCCGATGCTCATTCCATATACTATCGGCACAGGATGCATACCTACAAATGACTTGAAATTACTATCCAACACAGGGCCGTCAATGTAGTATCCATTAGGGTTTGGCCGGTCAAGAACTAGCAGCGGGACTTTGCTTTCGGCACAGGCTTCCATCAAATAATGGAGTGTGCTGAGGTAGGTATAAAACCGGCATCCCACATCCTGTATGTCGAACACCATCACGTCAATGCCCTGCATGTCTTCCTGGCTGGGCTTTTTGTGCTCGCCGTAAAGCGATACAATTGGAAGCTTTGTCTTTTTATCTATGCTATTCTTTATTTCCTTTCCTGCTTCTTTGTCGCCACGAAAACCATGTTCAGGGGCAAATATTTTAGCTACAAAATACCCACAATGTTTCAGGGTATCTACCAAGTGCATTTTGCCCAATACGGAAGTCTGATTCACGACCAACCCCACTTTTTTATCCTTCAATAAAGGAAAATACTCAGCTGCCCGCATGGAGCCGGGAAGCACCTGAGCCTTGAGGATAGAAGTAATTAGTAAATTGGGTATAGTAAGTAAAGTGAGTAGAATTATACTTCGGGACAGTATCAATCGCATAGGTTTCTTTTCTGTTTATTGTATTATTTGTCTGCAAGTCGGTGGCCTAACTAATTCCAAGACTCAAATCTGTGGCCAAAGGTTGCCTTAGGCCAATTCCAAAATGGTTTTTTCAATGATACCGCAGCATTCCAGCACTTGCTCTTCGGTGATGGTGAGCGGGCAGGCAAAACGGATGATATCACCGTGCGTCTGCTTTGCCAGCAAACCATTTTCCATCAATGCAAGGCAAACGTCATAAGCAGTTTTACCATCGCCGTAAGGCTTGATTACAATAGCATTAAGCAGCCCCTTGCCCCGCACTCCTTGAATAAGTGGAGATTGAATAGCCGCCAATTTTTCACGCAAAATATTACCCATTTTTTCGGCATTGTCGGCCAGATTTTCATCAAGCAATACTTGTAAGGCTTCCATGCTCACTGCACAGGCCAACGGATTGCCACCGTACGTGCTTCCATGTTGTCCGGGTTTTAAACTAAGCATTATTTCATCGCTAGTTAGCACCGCACTCACAGGCATTGTGCCACCACTGAGAGCTTTGCCAAGAATCAATATATCTGGCTTCACATCTTCGTGGTCGCAGGCCAGCATCTTGCCAGTGCGGGCCAAGCCTGTCTGTATTTCATCGACTACGAACAGCACATTGGCCGCTTTGCATATATCATAACATTTTTTCAAATACCCAACATCAGGAATAACTACACCCGCTTCACCTTGAATAGGTTCAACCATATATGCACACACATGTGGGTCTTTCACAGCCTCGGCAAGTGCGGCGGTATCATTGTAGGGTATCTTCACAAAACCGGGTAAGTAGGGGCCAAAACCACTGTAGCTATCGGGGTCGGTGCTGGCAGAAATAGCAGCCACAGTTCGTCCCCAGAAATTTCCTTCGGCAACAATTATCTTGGCCTGCCCGTCAGGGATGCCTTTCTTTTCGTAACCCCAACGACGGCTTAGTTTCAGAGCAGTTTCTCCGCCTTCCACACCTGTGTTCATGGGCAGCACACGGTCATAGCCAAAGTAGTTGCAAATATACTTTTCAAATTCGCCAAGCAAGTTGTTGTGAAACGCACGACTTGTGAGGGTCAGTTTTTGGCATTGCTCCACCATGGCTTTCACTATACGCGGGTGGCAATGGCCTTGGTTCACGGCACTATACGCAGATAAAAAATCATAAAACCGCTTACCGGTCACATCCCAGAGGAATACTCCCTGGCCACGGTCGAGTACCACTGGCAGGGGCTTATAGTTAAATGCTCCGTATTGCCTCTCTAAATCAAGGTAGTATTGACTTTTATTCATGCTTGCGGTGTTCATGTGGCAAAGGTAGGCGGGAAGATAAAGTTTATAGTTTGGAGTTCTTAGTTTTGGGTTTGGATTGTAATCTATTATTCATTCTTGAGAGTCTATAAATCCCAAAGCGATCCCTTATTTTCAGGCTATACCACCCAACAGTTAAATACTGGTTATGGTGAGCTTAGTTATAAAAAATGGAAATGCAAGTCGTACGGTTTGGGATCCTGATGCAATGCGATTTTTTGATATTGACTCAGATTTCACTTTGAGTGGCAGCCGGATTGGCACTAGAACAGAATAAAAAATCTACCCAAGACAACTTAGCAGTTGTTCTATACGATTATTAAGATAATAATTGGACAAGCAGATTCGATTGGGCATTTGCCAACGAATAAGGGTTTGAGGTATAAATAAAAAAATGATTTGCAAAAAGATACCACTCACAAAAAATATTGATCCATTCATAATTTTAATTCATTCTTCTGGTGAATTATCCAAATAGCCATCATACCTTTGTCCCAATGAATCACTTTATGGTGAGCATAAGGCTCCCCGAAAACTTTAGCCCCGACTTTGTGGAATTGATCCCAAGGCAACGTGCTATGGTGAACGAACTAGTCGACAAGGGCATCATTGCTTCCTACAGCCTTTCCATTGATAGGGGGCGACTTTGGGTGGTGATACAAAGTAGCAGCGAAGCCTCAGTACTGGATATTCTCTCGTCTTTTCCGCTCATTGCATACATGCGTTTCGAGATTATTCCACTCATGTTCCACAATTTTAGTTTGGAGCCTATGCACCATATTTCTTGGAACTGATAGGTATCCTCTATGTGAACCTGTGAAGGTGGCCCACCTTATTGAAATCCAACTAATCTTACGATGTATTTGATGTGTAATGGACAACGAAGTAATTGGCGTAAGCTAGATGATGGCTAAGGATTATTTCTGTTTCCCTTCACTTTCCCAATCCAAAACCTACTCAACAAAAAAAATGGCCAACTCAGAATAAACAAGGCCAGTAGTATGGGGAGCACAGTTAGGCTCGCAACAATCAAAGTCAGTAATTGTAACCATTTCCTTAAGATGGAATTTTTGAGATTGGTAAAAAAATAGCGGATTAGTTTGGAGAAACGCCGAAGCAAAAAACCACTAATAGGTTTACTTTTCCATCGATAGTATTTGGCTAAAACCTTTTCAAGCAAAATCAGGAATGGGAAGTCGGTGATGAGGAGTTCACCTCTGTCGGGGTCTTGCTTTAGTGGTGTGCCTCCTGTATAATTTATTTCACCATCGGTCTTTTTGGATAGTAGGTCGTAGGCATCCTTTACTATAAAAAATATATCACTCTTCCCGCCTGCATCTGGGTGGTGAAATTTCGACTGTTCACGAAAGGCTTTCTTGATACTGTTGCGGCTTACCGGCCTTTTTAGTTCAAGAGCTTGCAAGGCTTCAACTACGGTCATCCTACTTGCCTTTTCTTGTTCAATTTGCTATGCTTGTACCCGTAAGTAAAATATAACAGCAGCCCAATTAACAGCCACACAATGAACCGCACCCAATTGGTGATGCCAAGCTCCGTAATCAAGTACCCATTAGTGGCCAAGCCAAGAAGCGGAATAAGCGAAAGGTTTCGGCGGAAAGCCAATATTGACAGTAGCAGCATGAATATCAAATAGACCCAAAGGGGTATTTGCTCCGAAAACTTATCCCAACCTTCGTAGGTGAAAAACGTCCGCACACCTTTCCTGTTAAAATAATAAACCAACGTAGCCGACAATATAGAAAGTCCCGGAAAAATATACTTGCCACTTAGGTAAGGAACTTTGTATTTGGATTTCTTTTCCTCTGGACTATCGGGATTGGGTTCAAGCAAAAGTATGCCTCCGCACACAAGCAGAAATGCGAACAAAGTGCCGATGCTGGTGAGGTCGGTCATGTCGCCAAGCGTAACGAACAATGCTGGAACACCTGTAAAAAAACCGGTGAGGATGGTGGAGAATGAAGGTGTGTGAAAACGTGGATGAATGCGGCTGAAGATGGGTGGCAACAACCCATCACGGCTCATGTTCATCCAGATGCGGGGCTGCCCCATTTGGAAAACCAAAAGCACCGAAGCCATGGCCACTACCGCACTGGCACTCACTATTACCGCTATCCACCGCAGGTTCAATTTTTCAAAAATATAGGCCATCGGGTCGCCCACGTTCAGTTCGCGGTAGCTGACCACACCTGTGAGAACCAAAGCCAATATCACATATAAAACTGTACAGATTATCAGCGAAAGAAACATACTTCTTGGTAGGTCACGTTGTGGGTTTTTGCATTCCTCTGCGGTGGTACTTATTGCATCAAACCCAATGTAGGCAAAGAACACAGCGGATACTCCTTTCAAAACTCCACCAACTCCATTCGGTGCAAAAGGTACCCAATTGTCGGTATCAATCCATGCCACGCCCACACCTATCACAAACAATATCACCAGCATTTTTAGCATCACCATCGCATTCCCCGCTCGTTTGGTCTCTCGAATGCCAATGTATATCAATCGCGTTATCACAATGATGATTAAGAACGCGGGCAAGTCAAGAATGATATGTACGCCCCCAATAACAGGTGAAGTCTTCCAAGCCATCCAGCCTTCTTTCAGTCCTGCATCCAGATTGCATTCGCATTTGCCCTGCTGCAACCAAGCCACAGCATCATCATAGCGGGTATGGGCTGAGAGCATATCGGTTGTCATCCAAGTGGGCAACTCAAAATTGAACGCATTGTGTAGAAAGGAAGTAAAATAATCGCTCCAAGAAATAGCCACAGCCACGTTGCCGATAGCGTACTCCATCAGCAAATCCCAGCCAATTATCCATGCTATTAGTTCACCAAATGTGGCATAGGCATAGGTATATGCACTGCCTGCTACGGGTATGCGGCTGGCAAATTCGGCATAACACATAGCGGAGAAAACACAGGCAATGGCAGTGGCCACAAACAGCATAGATATAGCTGGCCCGCCGTTGTAGGCCGCTTTGCCGATAGTGGAGAATATACCCGCCCCAATAATAGCAGCAATACCAAATGAAGTGAGGTCACGCAGCCCCAAGGTACGTTTCAGACCAAGCCCTCCCTCTGCCTCCAAAGGCGATATGTCTGAAATGGATTTCTTGCGAAAGAGGGAAGACAAGGAGAATGTGTGGGAGTATAATTGGGATTAATGTACTTTCCCCTTCAGGGGCTAGGGGCTTATCTATTTCACTGCTTTCTCTACCACATGCCATACTTCCTTTATGTTTCCGCTCTTGTGAACAAAAGCGATCACCTTGCATTTGTCGGCTTTCCATAATGGTGGCAATGCCACAGTAAATCCCTTTTGAAATACCCTGCCTGGTTCGTAGTTGCCGAGCAATTGGCTGCCGCCGTAGTGAGTTACCATATCGCGTAGGATCTTGTTATGGATATAAAAAGTGTCAATTACAACAGTAGGCAATAGCTGTGGATTAACAATTTCATTTTCAATGATTGCTATACTCATATAAATAGTGTCATTAGGCAATCCGCTAGTCAATATAGCCTTCGCAGTAATAATCAATTCCCTTGTACTTGCATTATATTGATTGTCTATCTCAAGATTTATCGGTGTTTTCTTTGGCAATTGTTGGTTCACAAAGTTTGACCATGAAGATGGAGTAGTATTTAGCAAACCCGTTTGACCTGTGAACAAGTTCCTATCTGTTGATCCTGCCGGGATTCCAGGAGTGCCCCCTGTATTTAAAAAGGAATAGAGAATGGTGGCATCTTCAGTTCTAAAATCTTGGTGGCCTGTAATACTGGAATGTGGATATGCCAGAAGATTTCCATTTGGGTGCATAGAAATAGCGAAAACCCGACCTGGATTAGCATTCTGAATAGCGACTATTGCATCATGTGCAATCGGGCAGTTTTGACACTTCACACCTGTCACATCTTCAATAAGTATATTCTTAGTTTGTGCTGTTGGAATAGTTTGCAATAGATAGGAAGTATCCCTCCCTTGACTATAATCAATAGACGGCGGGGTTTCAAAATCGCAGGGGCAGCAGGCGGCAAAAGTTACAAATGTAAAAAAGTATAGAAAATATTTCATTGAGTCGTTTTCTTAAAAACTTGTTGAAACTGTAAATTTCAATCCGCTGAAGGCAGGCTCTACTCTGCACACTCCGCCTGTGCAGTTCACACCCGCCACTTGCTTCACATAGCCTAGTGTGAAACGGGTAGCCTTTTCTGTGTATGCTGCGAAAAAAGTATAGTAATGGAGTTTTTCATTGGAAATTCCTTTAAACCCAGGAGCCCGCCAAGGAGCAATGTTCACCATGTCACCAAGTGCAAACGACCAATGTGGAGCCATATTAAACTCGGCCAGCAGGTTGAGGAAGCTACCAAGGTCAGCACCGTCTTTCATATCAAAGAGTTTTCCTGTTTTGAGAAACTGAAACTCGATGCGGGTGGAGGTTTTCTTACTGAACTTATAGTTAAATTCACCAAAAGGTGTGAGGGCATTCACAAATGGATATTCAGAACCTTTAGCTTCATAAACTTGTTGGTTGTATCCAATCTGCTGCACACCCAACATCCACTTTGCTTTCTTGCTAAACTCCTTTGATACTTCCAAATAAAACTCATGAAAAAGTTCTTCGCCCGTCAATTTCCGCACATAGCTGGCATTGCCGCTCACCTGTGTTTTTAGTTTCTTCTTGTTTTTATGGGTATATAGAAAATCAGCTTGAAAATCCTCTTCGCCCAGCTCCTGCACCACAGCATTGTAGCGGGCCAACAGGCGGTAGGTGTTTTGTCGGGTGATGCTTGGAAGGTAGTTCATCACTCCGTCAAGCTGTATTTCGTTTGGTGAAGTCCTCACTGGGAAACCTTCTATCCGTTTGTACTGAGCATTGAACCCAAAACCTGTTTTGCTGTAGGAAGTCGAGGCAAAATATACTTGCCCACCTTTATACTCCAATGGCTGAGTTGGCAGGTTTGTATTCTTAATTGCTTCCTTGCTTTTGCTTGCATATTCCAGAAAGAATCGGAAGTTTTTCCATGTTATAGAGGAGTATGCATTATAGGCACACATATTATACTTTGGGTCGAACCGCTGCAACACGGGCTGGTTGTTTATTGCGTTCACGATAAGGTTCATGCTCACATCGTCCATGGTGCGGTTCAGTATAGATGTGCCAGCCTCCACCTGTACTTTTTTAATATTGAATGTATATTCGGCATTCGCTCCTTTAATAACGGGTTCACGTATGCCGAAGCGGTATTTCTGTCTTCCAGTGAATGCTTTCAGGTTCAGTTTCTTTACGGGTTGATATTTCACACGCACCCCTTGGATGGCGTAGTCAATACCTAAATTTCTATCTTCGTAAGCCCTGAACATAGTGCCACTTCCAAACTGGTCGTAGAAATAACCTGCGGTCACATTCAGGTTGTCCACGTCTTTGCTCACCTGCCACATTCCTAATCCGCTGTTGCTGTATGCCTTGCTTGGGTTGTATAGGTTGCTATTGTTGAACAAGTCGAACCGAGCGGCGAAGTTGAAACCTTTGTAGCCGTAGTTGGTGACTAACCAAGCCTCAGTGCCTGTGAGTTGCCGTTCGTACAGTTCGGTATTTGCTCCTATCTTTTCATCCTTAACAAAAAACTGATTGTTGGTGGTGAGGCTACCACTGAAAGTACCCTTGTCGTCCTGTGCAACAAGTATTGGTTGGCTCAGCGAAAAGGCAATCGGGATTAGTAGTATTCTTTTCTTCATTCTGTGTAAAAGGTTTGCAATTTACATCTTGAATCACATTGCAAAAAAGTAAGCCAGACAAACTGCCTGGCGTACTTCTGATTTTATCCAAAAAAATTAACGAATTAAATGAACGATGCCACTCATGTCATAAGGGTAGCCATCACGTCCACGGGCACGTACCGTCCAAATGTACACATCGTCGCTGCTAGGTTTTCCTTTGAATGATCCGTCCCAGCCTTTACTTAATTGGTGGGTTTCAAAAACCCGTTCCCCCCATTTGTTGTAAACTTGGAATACATAGTCGTTCACCTCATTATCCACCTGATTGCTAAAAATGGAGATTCCCACAGGTTTGAAGGTTTCATTTTGAACTGGGCCTTTGCTATTGGGCGAAAAAGAATTGGCTACAAATATTCTCGATGGTACAACAGCACAGTCAACATTTGAGATACTTGTATCAGGGAGGGTATTGTTTTCTATAGCAACTACACGGTAGCAATAGTTAGTGTACAAATCTTCATATACATTTTGGTCCACATATTTAACATCAGTTCCTGGCACTGTGGCTACAGGCCTCCAGTCATTTGGGCCATATTGAATTTGCAATTGGTATTCTCTAACTGTATTAGTCCATTCAATATAGGGAGTCCATTCAAGTGTAACCATGTCGGATACTATGGATGCATCGAGTAATATGGTACGACCTACATCAGTGCTTACAGGGCTGTAATTTCCACAATAGTCCTCAATACCTACACGATACATGTAGTTGTTTTTTTGCACATCCACATTATTCACATCGGTATAATAAAGTATGCTTGGTGGGCGTTTATCGTATGCAATTCTCCATTGGCCAGATTCGTACTTGTCAATGATATAGTTTTTAACTGCAGGGAATGTACTTGCATTCCATTGAAGGAAAGGGTTTTTGTTATTCACTACAGTCACCGACTTCAAAGACACTGCTGTGTCTGGCGAAATGAATGTAGCCGAGTTGTTAGCCTGATTGCTGGTTGAAACCCAAGTGCCGCCACAATGAACTGCTGTTACGTAGTATACATAGTTTGAATCGCAAAGCAAAGAGTCAATCATTGTAGTGTCAGTAGGCATCAAGCTACGGTAGTATTCATACACAGGAGGGTTAGGGTTAAATTTGTCTCGAGCTCCCCTGTAAATTTTATATTCAGACAAGCAAGCACCCCATCCTACATAAGGAGTCCAATTCAGCACATTAGTCATAGGTGCAAGTGTAGCAGCTTGCAGCCACATTGTTTTGTGTATTGTATCTGGCTGAGAAATCCAGCCACAAGAGTCGGATGTGGTGATCACATAGCTGTATGATCTTGCAGTTGGGTCAACTGAAGCAGGGTAAATATCTGTGTATTGTACGTCCGAAAGGAGTGTAGATGAATATACATTAATGAAGGCTGTTCCATCGCTATGATATAATTTATTTTCAAAGAATGTGCTGTCTCCATTCACGTGCCAATACACCTCAATATCATTGTTAGCTGTAACTGTTGCATATTGAATTTTTGTTGGAGTCGGAGGCAACGAATCGTTCATAAAGATAAAATCAGGAATAGTCAAGGTATCCAAGCATCCATTTGAATTCATCACAGCCAATGAAGTGGTTTTTAAACCAGGGTACGTATAAATATGCGACGAAGGAAATTGAACGGTATCTAATGTACTATCGCCATAACTCCACCACCATTTTACCAATGGCACATCCGAGGTGCTAAGGTCAGTAAAGTTGACAGCCTGTTGGAAGCAAAGTTCATTGTAGTCAACTATATAATCTGCCACAGGTTTAGTGTACACTTTTATAAAATTAGGCAATGTTAGAACATTAGTGCACCCCCATTGGTTGTTGGTTGAAAGTTTTACTGTGTAGGTGCCTGGAGTGTAACATTTATTTGGGTTAGTGGTGGTAGCGTCTACAGTCCCATCATTTTCGAAATCCCACTCCCATTGAGTTGTAAAGGTAGAAGAATCACCGAATAGCTGAGTGCAGAATGGCTCACAACCTGCAATTGAGTTGGAGTAAACTTTAGGTTTCGACTTATCGGCTACATGTATCTGGTTCGCCTGTATGATACTGTCAGCACATCCATTGGCATTGGATGCGTACAATTTAATGCTATAATACTTGGGCCCAAAACCAACTGTAGGATTGGCATTGTTTGACGTATCATTAGTTCCTCTGTTAAACTCCCAACGGTAATAGTTTGCAAAGATGGAAGTGTTTGTAAATTTTGTGACTAATGTATCGCATCCAAAACTGTCAACCAATGTATAGCTTGGCCTTGCCCTGTTATACACTGTTATGTAATTGTTCCGAGTCATTGAAACAGGGCAATTATTGACATTGTTAGCCACCAATACTACATGATAGCTCCCAGGACTTAATGAAAAACTGGGATTTATGGAAGTAAATGTGTCCACAGGGGTAAGACCCGACAACACCACCCAGGTGAATGTGTCCGTCCTAGAAGAAGAGTCACCATATAGCTTTGTAGAAAAAGGCTCGCAACCTTGCAACGGCGTTCCATAAATTTTGGGTACCGCATTGTAAAACACATTTACAAGCATATTCTTGGTAATGCTATCCTTGCACCCATATTGGTTGTTGCATACAAGCATTGGAGTATATGTACCTGGGGCGTATGTATGTGTAGGGTTTGTACTTGAACTGTTGCTAGTATCACCAAAATACCACTTTCTGGAGGTTGTATACTGTGATGCATCTGTAAATGTTGCCACCAAGGTTTGACAGCCAACGGAATCATTGATACTAAAGGCTGGCTTAGCTCGAGACCTCACAGTAATGTAAGCTGCCTTGGTCATACTATCACCACAGCCCGACCCATTGTTCACATTTAGTTTTACTGTGAATAGTCCTCCAGCCTGATACACATGAATAGGATTCTTGGTGGTATCGATAGCTGATCCATCCCCAAAGTTCCATTTCCAATTAGTTGCATATTTGGAAGTATCATAAAACTGGAAGGCATAAGGCTCGCACTCTTGGGTGGTGTCCACATAAAAATAACAGATTGTTTTCTTATACACTACAATGCTATCAACTGATTGACCTGCAGTTTTATCGGGGTAATAAGGTTGTTTTATACAGTTAGAGCCAGAAGTAGCTAAAAAAGTCTTATATGTCGTGTATAGAGATGTATCCGAAGTAGTATAGGTATGGCTAGAATAATTCCCAGTTTCTGTGTATCCATCACCATAGTCAAATTCTTTCTTGATTATATTGTAACTCAAGTCAGTAAACTGAACGGTGAGAGGTTCACAACCAATATAATTGGAGATACTGAATTTCGGTACTGGCCCCTTGAATTTTATATAGCATTTCTTAGTGGTGGTATCGGTACAGTTATTTGTACTTGTACCAATCAGAGTAACGTCAAAACAAGAATCATTGGTTTTATAAAGTTCTTCCAATGTATCAGCAGCAGACGATGTGCTTTTCTTGGTGCCATTGCCAAAGTCCCAATATAACGCAGTGGTATTTGTCGATTTGTTGATGAAAGTAACACTTTGAGGGGCACAAGAAAATAAAGTCTGTGTTGCATAAAAATCAGGCTCAGATTTTTCAATAGTGATATATTGGGTATCGTTATCAAAACAGCTTCCTGCATTGGCTTTCAGTACGATTCTATAATTCCCCGTGTCTGGAAATGCGATGCATGGACTTGCTGGGGAGTAGCCATTGGCCGTGGCAGTATCAATTATCACAGGCTTGCCTCCTTTGGTTGCAGGTGTGCTTGTCCACTGAAAGGAAGTGGCGTTGGCCGATGAAACATTGTTTGGCCGATTACAAGTATTTCTACAACCGATGGAGCTGGAGAACGCAAAACTGGCTATAACCCCTATATCTATCATATTTGATTTTTCAAGTTCCTTAAAACACCCAGTTATTGTATCTTCAATTTTAAGTGTGATACTGTATTTTCCGTTATCTCCAAACGTAATATTGGTAGATGCTTTGTTTGGGGTTGAAATAGTGACATTGGCACTAGGATTGGTTGTCCAAGTATATTTAACGGTAGCTGGTGTATTACCTATAAGTTTAAGGCCAGAAGTGTCAAATTTTATTGCGGAGTTTTTGCATCCAAAACTAGAAGCTGAGATTACATCGAACTGAATATCCTTCACCACAATTGAGTCTATCTTAACTATGCTATCCATACAACTTCCACCTTTCGTCTTTACTGAATATGCAATTGAATATATTCCAGCAACCATAAACTGGGTATTTATATTTGCAGTTGTATCTAATTTATACCAAAAGGTACTATCCTTGTGTTTTGCATAATACCTGTGAACTAAGCTTCCAATGGCTGGGGTTGTGGTAGAGGTGAAATTTGACGTATTACTCCCATTCACACAAAGTTGTTTAACATCAATTGTAAAACTAGCACTGGGTGCCTTTATTCTAAGGGTATCATATACAGTATCCCTACATCCAAAATCTGTATAATCAATGAGCCTAACCAAGAAACTATCATTAGTTGACCCACAGAATCTATAGTTTAAGGTATCGGCCTTGGAGATAGGTATGTTTGATGTATCGGAATAAAGTGCATTGGTTGTATCTGGGAATTTGAAAACAGAATACCAATGCCTTATACTATCACCAGAAAAATTAGACTGCGACTTGAATTTTATCTTATCGCAGGAACACAGGAATTTAACAGTTTTTGATGAAATAGAATCATCCATTCTTAGAATAGCAGTTGGTGCTTTAATGCTAAAGTAATTATTTCTAGTCATTGAATCTTTACATCCATTTGCACCAACCAATATCTGTTTTATAGTGTAATTGCCAAATTTATTAAATGTTACAGTTGGAGTGTCTGTATTGTAAAAAATGAAGGCCCCCATGGAAGTGTCAACTCTTGCCCCATTAAAGGTGAATTTTTTCAAACCGGCACCCCAAGTTTTATAAGTACCGCCTGCACTGTCACCTACCAACCAATGGAAAGTAACCCCGCCAATGGAGGAGTCCGTTTTAGAAGCATTAATGAGTTTAACGGTATAAGGAGCCGAGCAATTTGAAAATTTATTATTTGGTAAGGTAAACCCAGCCTGAGGGCCTGAAACTTTAAGACTAAAATTTGCTGTGGACTTACAACTATTATAGTTAAACTCATATTTTACATTGTAGGTCCCTGGTACATCGAAGAATACATTGAAAGAGTCTTTTACAGTTGTACTAGTGGTCGTTTTTGCTCCTGATACAGTCCAGGTAGAGGACCCCGATGGTAACCCCGTTGTAGTATTCTTAATTCGAATGGATTTGTTTATACAAGTACTTTTAGTTGTGATATTTGAATCATCAATAGTAAAATTCAAATTGAATGTATCGCCAACATTGATATAATTATTTTTAGAATTGTTGTAGGTACACCCAAGGTTGGTAACCACTTGCAAACTCGTACCGAAAGCTCCTGCATTGCTATACACAATAGTTCCAGGATTCTGACTAGTAGAAGTAGTAGGACTACCTCCTGTGAATGCCCAATCGTAAGATGAAATGGTTTGCCCATTCAAGTTGAAGTTGGGTGTATATCCAGTACTATGAGCTTTACACCCGTTGGAATTTGAAGCCGAGAAATCGACATTAACAGGCTGGAGCACTCTAATAATAGAATCTAACTCTAAGTAACGCTGACAACTATCAAAACCTATAAGAAAGCATTCGATTTTCTTGTAGCCGGTCGACGTAAATGTATGGCTAATACTCTTACTAGTCCCCTTGCTCACTCCATCTATATACCATTTGCGTGAAAGAATATTCACAGTGCTATCATAAATAGTTACCGTACCAGGGCCATTGCATAGCAATGTCTCCGAAATACGAATATCAGGTGTGATAGCAACACCAACTCTCACCATGCTATCTTTAAACCAAGTGCAGACAGCGGTTCCATTATTATCAATGAGTTCAACCTTTACGCTATAATAGCCATCATTCAATATCAGTTTTTGAAACGTGTCAACACTAGTGGTAATAGCGAGACCTGCCACAGTGTATCTAAAATTATAGCCACTACCATAACCAGATACTAAGAGTTTGATTGTGTATGGGGTGCAACTACTGTCTTTGGAAATGTAGCTCACCACAGAATCGGCAGTGTTGTTCCAGTTTCTAATGGCCTTTTTCACCTTCACATCAAGACTACTACACTGACCATTAGCTAAAGAGAGTCCAATTAAAAGAAAACCTGCAGTAAACAGGACATTTGTAAATACTTTTTTCATGTAAAATTTATTCATATTTTGTTATTGTTCATATAACCTTGCAAAATTAACGAAAGATGGGCTTAGGTTAAAATCAAACTTCTTTTCGTACTCTGCTTATTTTCAATATCTTAATTGTATCTTCTCTTAATTTGTACTTTTCCGCCACCCTCATACCGACTACGCAGGCTATTTCTTCGTCGTTTTCAATCACAAGTACTCGTTCTTTATCTGTTGGGCTTAATTTCATGTCTGTGAGGAGGTCGCTCACTTTCTTTTTGCCCTTCATGCCACT